>NZ_JBNNJZ010000438.1:0-6931 GCF_050270335.1 Streptomyces sp. NPDC059900 | reverse complement strand
ATGGGCGCCGCTGTTACCGTGAGTGTGCCCTTGACAGCCGCGTACGGCTTTCCCGTGGCGGCTTCCGGTGGTGGGCTGATCCACGATGCAGCTCCGAGATACACGAGGGCACGGGCCCAACCAGCCTCTCTGATGCGGCGGAGGGGACACCGCATCGCACGGCCGGTCCGCGTGCGCCGTCACCCGGACGGATCCGCCGTCCGCCGCAGCTGCTGCCGCGGCCTCAGATCGACGTGGGCTGCGGTTCGTCGGCGGGAAGCGGCAGCGCCACGATCCGGCGGGCCTCGGCGTCCTGCATGCCGAACATCCGCAGCACGTTGAGCACGGCCTGGTCGGCCACGTGCTCGACCGGCGCGTCGGGGTCGGTGCTGCACAGATGCATCGCGGCGATCAGGCAGCCCGCCGTGCAGGCGAGGGCGACCGCGATGTCCTCCGTCACGAAGCGGCCGGCGGCGATCGCCGCTTCGATGTCCCTGCGGGCGTGCGGGGCATGCCCGTACGGCGCGGAGAGCAGCGCTTCCCTGCCGCCCATCAGGACCCGGGCGATCCTGGGGCGCGTGCGGACCAGGCGGCCGGTCAGTCGCATCGACGTCGCGAAGACCTCGGCGGGGTCCTCGACCTCCGAGAGCACGGTGTCGAGCCAGGCGGCGTGGGACTCGAGCGCCTCGGCGATCGCCGCGTCGAGCAGTTCCGCCTTGGACGTGAAGTGGTTGTAGAAGGACCCGAAGCCGACGTCGGCCGCCTCGGTGATCTGCTGGATGCTGACCTCGAGGTCGCCTCGCCCGGCGTAGATCTCCTGCGCGGCCTCGATCAGCGCCATGCGTGTGCGCAATTTGCGCCGCTGCCCGCGTGATGGTGGCTGTGGAGACATGCCGGTGATCATATCCGGGGCGGCCGTCCGCTCACCCCTCGGTGCGTTGTCGTGCCTGACGCTCGGCACCGCGCACGAGAGCCCGCACGCACGACGGCGTGCAGCCGGTGCGGGCGCCGGCGGCATCCGGGTTCACCCCAGCACACCTGCCGGGCCGGCCGCACTGATCACACGGTCGGGGTCGACCCTGACCCACCCCACCCCTGCCTCCCGAAGCCAGCGGGCCAGCCGCCGCTCGCCCTCGCCGCCGTCCGGGTCGACGGTGAGCCAGGCCGGCGGCAGCGCACCGGGCACGGCCGCGAGGTCCACACCGGGAAGCGCGACAATCGTGCTGCGATCGCCCAGTATCCGGTCGACCAGCAGGAGTTGGCCGTCCGGGCCGGGCAGCCGCACCAGGGGCAGCAGCATGCCGCGCACGGCGCGCGGCGTGCTCCGCCGGATCCGGGGACCCGGTGCGAGGGCCGGGGTGCGGCTGTCGAGCAGGGTCCGCCGGACGGTCCGGGAGTGTGCCAGGGCGGGCACGATCCGGCGGCGCGCGAGGGTGGCGATGCGGCCGCCTCCCGTCATCACCTGGCCCATGGCCCTGGCCCGTCGGATCATCGCTGTCGCGTGCGGTTTGCGTTCGGCTTCGTAGGAGTCCAGGAGCACGGGATCGGCCTGCCCGCGCAGCACGGCCGCCACTTTCCACGCGAGATTGTGTGCGTCGCGCAGTCCGGCGCCCATGCCCTGGCCGATGAACGGCGGGGTGACGTGGGCGGCGTCCCCGGCCAGGAAGACGGGACCCGCGCGCCACCGTCGGGCGACGCGGGCGCGGAAGGTGTACTCGGCGCACCTGAGCACACTCAGGCGCTCGTCGGGGATGGCGCGGACCCAGGGTGCGATCAGCCGGCGCAGCGCCGGGACACCTGCGAAGTCCGTGGCGCTCTCGCCGTCCAGGAGCTGGAATTCCCAGCGATAGCGGTCGGGGCCGATGCGCATGTAGGTGCCGGCCCGGCGGGTGTCGCACACCTGGTACACGCCGTCCCACGTGTCGAGTTCGAGGGTGCAGCGCACATCGGCGACGAGCCAGCGCTGCGCGAAGCCGAGGTCGTCGATGCCGAGGGCGAGCTGCCGTCGGACGGTGCTGTTGGCGCCGTCGCAGGCAACCGCGCAGGACGCGTGCAGGTCGATCGCGGTGCCGTCGGGGCGCTGTACGCGGGCGGTGACCGGGTGGGCGCCGCCGGTGTCCAGGTGCAGCAGTTCGTGGCCGCCGAGGACTTGTACGGCGGGGAAGCGGGCGAGGTTGGCGCGCAGCAGGCGTTCGAGGGCGGGCTGGTCGAACATGTTGGCCTGCGGCAGGCCCGTGGTCGTGGTCCGCTCGCGGGTGAAGGTGGCCAGCTCGCGGTGGCCTCCGTCGACCAGGCGCAGCCCCGACGTCGGGCGGGTGTGGGCGGCGAACTCCTCGCCGATGCCCAGCTGGTGGAGGATGCGGTAGACCTCGTCGTCGAGGTGGACCGCCCGCGGCAGCGGGTAGACGTCGTGATGCCGTTCGACGAGCGTGACGCGCAGGCCGTGCTGGCCCAGCAGGGTGGCTGCCGCCAGGCCGGTGGGACCGCCACCGATCACGAGGACGTCCCGGGCGGCGCCGGCCGGGGTCGGGGAGTGCGCCGCTGTCATCGTTGCGCTCCCTTCGCCTCGACGCGGACGTCGTAGGTCCGCAGGAGGGCTGCGGCCGTGCCGGTCTCGCCCGCACCGGTCAGCCGTACGGCCAGGCGGCCTGCCTCGTGCGTGACGGCGACGTCGACTGCTTCGATGCCGTGCGCGGCGAGTTCGTCGCGGAAGTGGCGGGCGGCGGCGGCCTCGCGCAGGGCGGGCTTGAACGGCTTGCCGATGTCGGTGAGCGGGATCGCGTCGAGCACGGTGATCTGCTTGGGGCGTGCCGCCGGTTCGCTGATGCGCTCCCCCGCCCAGGCCGTCAGCTCCTGCGCGGTGACGTCGGCGGTGAGCACGACGAACGCCACGGGGACCTCGCCGGAGGTGCGGTCGGGCCGGCCGACGGCTGCGGCGGCGCTCACGGCGGGGTGGCCGAGCAAGGCGTCCTCGATGACCGCGGGGTCGATGTTGTGGCCGCCCCGGATGATCAGGTCTTTGTGCCGGCCGCGCAGGTGGATCCGCTCGTCCCGTACGAAGCCCAGGTCGCCGGTGCGCAGTCGCCCGCCGTCGACGAGGACACCGCCGCCGGACACGCACCGTCGATCGCCCTCGCGCCGCAGATATCCCGCGAACACGGTCGGCCCGCTGATGACCAACTCGCCCGTCTCGCCCGCGGGCAGGGGACGCACCCGGCCGCTCGCGTCATCGATCTCGGCGGCCTCCACCCGCTGGTAGGGCAGCCGCTGCCCGACCGAACCGGGGTGCACATCACCGGGCAGGGTCGCCGATGAGGCGCATGTGCCTTCGGTCAGTCCATAGCCCTCGAGAAGTTCGACTCCCGTGGCCTCGGCGAATGCGCGCCGCACGCCGTCGGGCAGGGGCGCGGCACCGACCACCGGGCGGGCCAGTGAACTGATGTCGGCGTCGATCGGCACGGCGGCCAGGAAGGCGTAGACGGTCGGCACCGCGGACACGGCGCGGGGCCGGTAGTGCTCGACGAGCCGCCAGAAGGATGCGTACAGCTTGGGGTCGCGGTAGCCCAGCGGGCCGGGCCAGATCGACCGGGCTCCGGTGACCATCGGGGCCAGGGCGGTCACCAGCAGGGCGTTGACGTGGAACAGGGGCAAGCCGGCGACGATGCTCTGCCCCGCGTCGGCCCCGCCCGCCAGGGCGATGCTCCAGGCCATCACCGCCTGGTTGCGGTGGGTGTGGGCGGCCACTTTGGGGGTGCCGGTGGTGCCGCCGGTGTGGAAGAACGCGGCGAGGTCGTCGGGAGCCGGGGGTGCGGTGGGCAGGGCGGCGGGGGCGGGCGGGCCGCCGGCCACGAGGTCGTCGAGCCGTACGGTGCGCAGGCCGGGACGGGCCTCGAGCGCGGGTTGCCTGCCGGGGTCACGGCCGTCGGGCGAGAGGGCGATGAGGGTCTGGATCCCGAGGTCCGCGGCGCCGTCCAGGAGCCGGTTCCACAGCCCCGCGTCGAGTTCGGGTCCCGCGGTGACCAGGACGCGCGAGCCGGTCAGACGGAGTATGTGTGCGAGGTGGCGCACACCGAGTGCCGCGTTGACGGGCGCCGCAATGCCGACGGCCTCGGCCGCCAGGGTGACCGCAAGCAGGTCGCTGCAGTTGGGCGCCATCAGCGTGACCGCGTCCTCGCGTCCGATGCCCGTCCGGTGCAGGGCGTGGGCGATCGCATGCACACGATCGAGCAGCGCGCCGAAGGTGAGGGTCACGTGCTCCTCGATTGCGCCCGCGTCGGGGATCCACTGGGAGCAGGGCACGTCGGGCCAGCGCTGTGCGGCCCGCACGAGCAGGTCGTACGTGGTCAGTGCGAGGTCACGGTCGGCCAGCGGTACGCGCTCGATGGCGTGCAGGTCCGCCGCCGATGTCAGCGGCGGAAGGCCGGCGGGGCTCACCGGGCGGCCCTGTGTGCCGGTCCGCGCACGATGTTGTGCTGCTGGCCCAGGTCGATGCCCCGCAGCGGATCGGTGATCGTCGCGGCGATCACGTCGCCGTCCTTGAGGTAGTGCGGGTTGCCGGCCTGCCGTTTGAAGAACGCCTTCCACTTCATCGCCGGCGGCAGCAGCGCTCCGATCTTCTCCAGGACCGGGCCGGGTGACTTCAGGGCGGTGCCGCCCGGTGTGCCGGTGAGCAGCAGGTCACCGGCATCCAGCGCCTGGAAGCGGGCGAGCAGGGTCAGCGCACGGGCAGGCTTGACGATCATGTCGGCCACGGTGCTGTCCTGGCGGATCTCGCCGTTGACGCTCAGGGTCAGGCGCAGCCGTTCCAGGGCGGCGAGTTCGCCGGCGTCGACCAGGGTGAGGAACGGGCCCACGGGGGTGAAGGTGGGATAGGACTTGGCCTCGTAGAACTGGGTGCGGGTCAGCTGGATGTCGCGGGCGCTGATGTCGTTGGTGACGACGATGCCGGCGACGACATCGCTCAGGTCGTCCTCGCTCACCACGGTGCCGACGTCGATCCGCCGTCCGATGACGAGGCCTAGTTCGATCTCGTAGTCGAGGAAACCGACATGGTCGGGGCACCGGATGGCGTCGGTGGGTCCGCAGACCGAACCGGAGGCCTTGCGGAAGAACGCCGGTGGCACGGTGTCGGGGTCGATGCCGGAATCACCGGCGTGGCTGCGGTAGTTGACCATCTGGGCGACCAGCCGGGCCGGCACGGTCAGCGGGGAGACCAGGCTGACGTCGCTGAGGCCGGGCCCCTCGGGGTCGGGGGCAGCGGCCGCCTTCTGCACCGCGGGCCGGTCGGCAAGCAGCTCCGCGGTGGTGGTCGCGTCGGTGGCGATCCGGGTCAGCCTGCCATCGTGCTCGACCCACCAGCCGTCGTCGGTGCGTGCCACGTTCGTACTCATACCGCCATCGCTTTCGCCAGTGCCGTGAGGGTGTCTTTGTCGATCTCGTTGGTCTTGTCGCCCAGCGCCTTGAGCAGGGCGGTGACCATGCCGGGGCCGGGGGTGCTGCCCAGGAAGTCGCGGGAGACGGGCGGGCCCCACTGGGCCAGGCCGCCGGCGCTCATGGGTGCCCATCCGGGCTCCAGGGAGGAGTCGAAGAGGTCGCCGTCGGCGTAGTGTTCGACCATCATCCGGTCGGGATCTCGCCAGTAGTCGAAGATCTGGCTGCCCTGGATGTGCCGGCCGATGCCCCACACGCGGCGGTAGCCCTGCTCGGCGAGGTGTTCCCCGCCCGCCGCCACGGCGTCGAGGTCGGTGACCTGGTAGGCCGAGTGCACATAGCCCGTGCGCGGCCCCAGGTGCATGGCCAGCGTGTGGTGATCGGCCGGCACGGAGCCGAGGTCGCAGCGCATGAACGCCATCGTGGGCCCGCGATCCCGCAGGTCGTCGAGGTACAGGAAGTCGCTGACGATCAGGCCGAGCGCCTCCAGGTACCAGGCCAGGGCGCGCCGGAACTTCGTCGTCTCCAGCACGAGGTGCCCCAGGCGCTGCACTTGTGCCGCGGCGCGCGGGGCCCGCTGGGGCGTGTTGATCCGCACCGGCTTCGTGCCGGGGTTCAGCTCCAGCGGGTCGCGCTCGGCCAGAGCGGGCGGCCGGTCAAGGCCTGCGACGACGCGCACGGGCATTCCGCTCGGGTCCGTGAGCTGAACGGCCTGGCCGCCGCCGCAGGGAAGGGTGTTCGCCCCGGCCCAGCGGGCCAGCCGCCGTACGTCGGCGACCGATTCCGCCACGAACGTCGGGCCGGCGAAGCGAGCATCACGGCCTCGGCGGATGACCAGGCACGGCAGGGCCGAGAAGGTGCCGCGCAGGGTGAGCCGGTCCGGTGTGCGCTCGTGGACGGCGAACCCGAAGTCGCGTGCGAAGCGCTCCGCGCGGTCCAGGTCGGGCTTGACGAACTCCAGCCAGCCGAGTGCGACCGCCTTGATCACCGGGTTGCGGGCCCGGCCGGGATGTTCTCCGCGCAGTGCGCCCAGCTCGCTGTGCAGCCCGTGGTGCACATCGGTCCGGGCCGCTGCGGCCGGGACATCGATCTCGATCACCGCTGAACTCCTCTCGTCCGTGAGCACGCGTTCCGACGGCGCACGGCATGCGTCCGCCGGAGCCACCCTCCCCAAGATGATGACGTCATCAGTTTTGATGTGTCAATCATTTCTGGCCGGGAGGACCTCTGCGACGGCAGATCGGGTGCGGGCCCAAAGGGCGCCGACGGCCGCACTAGACTCCAGCCGGACAGACGGGCCCAAGAAAGGCGCAGCCAGATGGTGAGCGGTGAAGTCGCCGCGCTCGACGACCCGGTGGGCGAGTCACTTCGCGGTCGTCATGCGCATCTCGCCCGGAGCGTCGGCGCCGCCGTCAGCTATCTGCCAGGGGTCGCGACCTTCTCCGCTGTTGCCTGCGAACGGACAGCGGCGGGGTGGGCCGACCTATAACGGCTGCTCGGGCCGGTCGAGTTTGTTGAAATT
>NZ_JBNNJZ010000437.1:0-6935 GCF_050270335.1 Streptomyces sp. NPDC059900 | reverse complement strand
GTTCCGCACGGAGTACGAGGGCACCACCCTGCGCGACCACCTCGGTCTCGCCCACCCCGACGCCGGAGCGGGCATCCCCGCGCCCGAGTCCCTGCCCGCGCCCGCGCCGGCCCACCGCTGAGGAGGATCACCCCACATGCCTGCCATCCCTCTCGGCGTCCTCGACCTGGTCCCGATCTCGTCCGGCTCCACCGCGACCGAGGCGCTGCACAACTCCGTCGACCTGGCCCGGCAGACCGAGCAATTCGGTTACGCCCGCTACTGGTTCGCCGAACACCACCTCAACCCCGGCGTGGCCGGCACCTCACCCGCGGTCGTCCTCGCCCTGACCGCCGCCGCGACCTCGACGATCCGGCTCGGGGCAGGCGCCGTACAGCTCGGTCACCGCACCGCCCTCGCCACGGTCGAGGAGTTCGGCCTGATCGACGCGCTGCATCCCGGCCGCCTCGACCTGGGCCTCGGCCGCTCCGGCGGCAAGCCCCCCGCCACATCCGCCGCCGTGCCGCCCACCACGACGCCGGTCGTCGACGGCCGCGCACCGGGCGGCCTGCGTATCCCGCCCCGGTTCTCCTACGAGCATCTGCTCGGCTCGCCTCGCGTCGCCCTCCAGCGCAAGCTGCTCCAGCAGCCGAACGCCACGTCGCAGGATTACGGGGAGCAGGTCGACGACATCCTGGCGCTCCTTGCGGGCACCTACCGGTCCGCGGACGGCATCGAGGCGCATGTCGTCCCCGGCGAGGGCGCCGGCATCCAGGTGTGGATCCTGGGCAGCAGCGGCGGCCAGAGCGCGGACGTGGCGGGCCGGGGCGGCCTGCCCTTCGCCGCGAACTACCACGTCAGTCCGGGCACGGTGCTCGAAGCCGTGGACGGCTACCGTGCCGCGTTCAAGCCCTCCGACGTCCTCGACAAGCCCTACGTCAGTGTCTCCGCGGACGTCGTGGTCGCCGAGGACGACGAGACCGCCCGTGAACTCGCCGCGGGCTACGGCCCCTGGGTCCGCAGCATCCGCACGGCCGAGGGCGCCATCCAGTACCCCACGCCCGCTCAGGCCCGCGCGCACGTCTGGACCGACGCGGACCGCGCCCTGGTGCAGGACCGCACCGAAACCCAGTTCACCGGCTCTCCCGGACGCGTCGCGGACCTCCTGGAACAGCTCCAGGAAGCCACCGGGGCCGACGAGTTGCTCATCACCACCATCACCCACGGCCATGCCGACCGGGTGCGCTCCTACGAGCTGCTCGCGCAGGAGTGGCGACGCCGCAGGTGACAGGACCGTCCGCCGGGCGCCCCCACGCCCGGCGGACACCCGGCGCGCACCTGCGGGGGCCAGACCTGCGGGGTGCCGGGATACGAGACCCCACTGTCCACATGGCGGAACCCGCTTGTCGGTGGCACGGCGTCCCGGTCAGGATGCAAGCATGAACCCCGCCCTCGTATCCCGCCGCCACGTGGACCTTCTGCGTGTCTCGGGGATGCTGTGTCGGGCCATCTCCTGTTGTCGCGCGGCCTGTTGCTGAGTGCTCCACCGAGCCTGAGCACCCCTTCGCCCCGCTGACGACATCTCTCGCCGCTGACGACGCCTCGCGTGCGGTCGTCTGCCGTCGCCGCTCCTGATTTCTCCCTTCCGGACACATCCCTGGACTCCAGGGCATCCCGCCACGCCCCGCGCCCTGCGCGAGGGCCGTGTCCGGCCGTGTCCGCTCCCCTCCGAGGTGCCCCCGCATGTCCTCCCCTGCCGCCCCCGTGCTGCACTGGTTCCTGCCCACCGGCGGCGACGGCCGCGACCCCGGCGGCGTCACCGCCGTCCAGGGCCGTACCGCCACCGCCACCCGACGCGGCGCCGACCTCGGCTATCTCGCCCAAGTCGCCCGCGCCGCCGAGCAGTCGGGATTCTCCAAGCTCCTCACCCCCGTGGGCCTCGGCTGCGCGGACCCCTGGGTGCTGACGTCGGCACTCGCCGCCGTCACCGAACGGATCGGCTTCCTGGTGGCCTTCCGCGCGGGCCTGGCACGGCCGACGCTCGTCGCCCAGCAGGCCGACACCTTCCGCCGCCTGTTCGGCGACCGCATCGCCCTGAACGTGGTCACCGGCGGTGACCCGGCCGAACAGCGGGCGTACGGCGACCACTTGCCGAAGAGCGAGCGGTGCGTCAGGACCGGTGAACTCATGCAGGTGGTAAGCGAGTTGCTGGACGGGAAACCGGTCGACCTCGACGGCCGGCACGTGCGGGTGGAGGGCGCCCGCCTCGACAACCCCGCCACCGCCTCCCACGTTCCCCTCTACTTCGGCGGCGCGTCAGCGGACGCGGAGGACGTCGCGGCCCGCCACGCCGAGGTGCAACTCCTGTGGGGCGAACCCCCGGCCGCGCTCGCCGAACGCATCACCAGAGTGCGGGACAAGGCCGCACGCCTCGGCCGCACCCCGCGCTTCGGCCTGCGGCTGCACGTCATCACCCGCGACACCGCCGCCGAGGCATGGGCGGAAGCCGACCGCATCCTCGCCGGGCTCGACCCCGAAGCGGTCCGCGCCTCCCAGGAGCGCTTCGCCCGCATGGACTCCACCGGCCAGGCCAGGATGACCGCGCTGCACGGCGGCTCGGCCGACCACCTCACCGTCGCGCCCAATCTGTGGGCGGGCATCGGCCTGGTCCGCGAAGGCGCGGGCACCGCCCTGGTCGGCTCGCACGACGAGGTCGCCGGGCGGCTGGACGAGTACCGGCAACTCGGCATCGACGAGTTCGTCCTGTCCGGCTATCCGCACCTCGAAGAGGCCTACCGGGTCGGCGAAGAAGTGGCCCCACGGCTGAAGGCCCTCGCGGAGGCGGCGGCGTGACCCTGCTGAAGCACACCGAGACGCGTACCGCGCCCCTGCCCGCGGCGGAACCGATCCGCGCCCGGCGCACCTGGGTCACCGCAGCCGCCCTGCGCTGGACGGCCCTGCGGCTCCTGGCCCTCGCCGTGCTCGTCGCGGCCTGGCAGGCGGTGGTCGCGGCCGGGGTCTGGCCGCGCGTCCTTGTCCCGTCGCCGGGCGACGTGTGGCACGCGTTCGTCCAGGCGTCGACCGTCCACGACGGCGTGCGCGGCTTCAGCGGCCACCTCCTCCTGGAGCACCTGGGCGTCTCCCTGCGACGCATCGGCATCGGTACCGCGTACGCGGCCCTCGCCGGTATCCCGCTCGGCCTGCTCATCGGGGTTCTCAAGCCGCTCGCCGTGGTCCTGGAACCGGCGGTCACCTTCCTCAGGACGCTGCCGCCGCTCGCGTATCTCTCCCTGCTCGTCATCTGGTTCGGCATCGACGAGACCCCGAAGATCTGGCTGCTCGTCATCGCCGCGCTGCCGCCCATCGCGGCGGCGACCGCCGCGGCCGTGCGCGGGGTGCCAGGCGACCTGGTGGAGGCCGCGCGGGCGCTGGGCGCCGGACCCGTGGCCCTGCTGCTCTCCGTACGACTGCCCGCCGCCCTGCCGGAGATTCTCACCGGAGTGCGCATCGCGGTCGGCATCGCCTACACCTCGGTCGTCGCCGCGGAGACGGTCAACGGCGTGCCCGGCATCGGCGGCATGATCCGCGACGCCCAGCGCTACAACCAGACCGACGTCGTCATCGCCGGGATCATCGCCATCGGAATCTCCGGGATCGTCCTGGACGCCCTGTTCAAAGGCGTGGAGCGGCTCGCCGTGCCGTGGCGCGGCCGCGTCTGACACCCGCCCTTCCCTCGCTTCCCCGTCTCTCCATACGAAGGAACCACCGTGCTGCCCTCTCGCCTCCGCCGCACAGCCCTGCCCGCCGCCGCGACCGCCTTGGTCGCCCTCACCGCGACGGCCTGCGGTGACGGCGCCGACGCCGCCACCGGGGGCGGAAAGACCCCGGTGCGCATCGCCTACCAGTCGATACCCAACGCCGACCTGGTGGTGAAGAACCACAAACTTCTGGAGAAGGCGCTTCCGGACGCCGATGTGCAGTGGGTGAAGTTCGACTCCGGCGCCGACGTCAACACGGCCGTGATCGCCGGGTCGGTGGACTTCGCCCTGGCCGGCTCCAGTCCCGTCACGAAGGGACTCTCCGAGCCGCTGGACATCCCGTACAAGGTGCTGTGGATCCACGATCTGATCGGCGAGAACGAGGCGCTCGTCGCCAAGAAGGGCATCGGGTCCGTCAAGGCGCTCAAGGGCAAGAAGATCGCCGCCCCCTTCGGATCCACCTCCCACTACTCGCTCCTCGCGGCCCTTGAGTCGGCCGGTCTCAAGGCGTCCGACGTGCAACTCGTCGATCTCCAGCCGCAGGACGCGTTCTCCGCGTGGCAGCGCGGGGACATCGACGCCGCGTATGTGTGGACGCCCTCGCTCACCGAGTTGAAGAAGGACGGGAAGGTCCTCGTCACCAGCCGTGAGATCGCCGAGCAGGGCAAGCCGACCGCCGACCTGGGCGTGGTGACCGAGGACTTCGCGGACAGGCACCCCAAAATCGTGGACGCCTGGCTCAAGGCGGAGGACCAGGCCGTCAAGCTCGCCAAGAGCGACCCGGACAGGGCGGCCACGGCCATCGGCGCCGAACTGAACCTGAGCCCCGCCGACGCGAAGAAGCAGCTCGCCCAACTGGTCCTGCTCACCGCGAAGCAGCAGCAGGGAGCCGACTACCTCGGCAAGCCCGGCGCCCCCGGCAAGCTGGCCGGGAGCCTGCACGATGCGGCCGGCTTCCTCAAGGCGCAGAAGGCCATCGACGCGGTGCCCGCCCGGTCGGCGTTCGAGAAGGACCTCGCCGTGAAGGAGCTGTCCCGTGTCGCAGGCTGAGAGCGCTGAGAGGACTGAGAGCGCTGAGAGGGCTGAGAGGGCCGAGGCGGCTCCTGGCGGTGAATTGACTAGCCCAGACATTGAGTTGGCGGGCGTCAGCGTCCGCTACGGTCCGGCCAAGGCCGTGGTGACGGCGGTGTCGGACGTGTCCCTGGCCGTGGAGCCCGGCGAGTTCGTGGTCCTGGTCGGGCCCTCCGGGTGCGGCAAGACCACCCTCCTTCGCCTGGTGGCGGGCTTCGAGAAACCCGCCACCGGCACGGTGGACGTGCGCCGGAAGGTGGGCGTCGTCTTCCAGCAGCCGCGTCTGTTCCCCTGGCGCACGGTGGGCGGCAACCTCTCCTTCGCGCTGGCCCGGCACGGCGTCGTACGGTCCGAACGGGCCGCCCGTATAGTGGAGTTGCTGGCTCTGGTGGGTCTGCCCGGCATGGCGGGACGCCGCACCTGGGAGCTGTCCGGCGGACAGCAGCAGCGCGTTGCCATCGCCCGGGCCCTTGCCGCCGAACCGCAGGTCCTCCTCATGGACGAACCTTTCGCCGCGCTGGACGCGCTCACCCGCGAACGCCTCCAGGAGGAGGTCAGGACCCTGGCCGCCGTCACGGGCACCACCGTTCTGTTCGTCACGCACTCCGCGGAGGAGGCCGTCCTGCTGGGCTCCCGGGTCCTGGTGATGGCGGCGGGGCCGGGGCGTGTGATCGACGAGGTGGCGGTCCCGCTGCCGCGCGAGGCGACGACCGACGTGGCCGCGCTGCGCGGCACCCCGCGGTTCGCCGCTCTGCGCGCGGAACTCGCCGATGCCACCCGGCAGGCGGCGACCGCCTAGCGCGCGCCTGCCGTGCGCGGCCTCACCCGCTCCGGCCGCCGAGCACGATCGTGCGGGCGATGTCCAGGGTGAGGCGCTGCCAGGGGTCCTGGGGATCGCGGGAGGTGAGGTCGCGGACCCGGCGCAGGCGGTAGCGCACGGACTGGGGATGGAGGTGCAGTGCGCGGGCCGCGGCATTGGCGGAACCGGTGTCGATGTACGCGGTGAGGGCCTCCAGGAGGTGGCGCCGGGCGTCGTCGACGAGGGGGCCGAGGACGATGCGGCCGATCTGGTCGGGGCTCGCCACGGGGTGACCCGCGAGCAGCGCCAGGACGTGCGCGTCGGCGTCGGTGAGGACCCGGTCGGGGTGGTGGGCGTGCGGGGGAGCGGTGTCCAGGGCGCCCGCCGCAAGCCGGTGGGCGACCGCCACGCGGTCCAGGCTCTCGCCCGAGATCACGCAGCCGCGCCAGGCGTGGCGGCGCAGGACCCGGGGCACGGCGTCGGCGGATACGGCCGGGACGAGCAGCACCGCACGCGAGCCGTGCGTCGTCGCCAGGGACGTTCCCCGCGCCCCGCTGCCGCCGAGCGCCGTGAGCAGGGCTGTCGACGTGGTGAGGGAGATGTCGGACGCGGGGCCGTCCAGGGCGGTGGCATCCGCCGGTTCCGCGAGCGCCGCGGGTTCCGCCACCAGCAGGCTGTAGCGCTCGGGGAGTTGCACGCCCAGGCGTGCGGCCCGCGCGCCGAGTGCGCCCAGCGAGGCGTGCCGGCCCGCGATCAGGTCGTCCAGGAGCAACTGGAGCGATCGGTCGCGGTCCCCCGAGAGGCGCTCGCTGGTGGCCGCGTACGCCGTCGTCATCTCCTCGGAGATGGTGTCCATGGCGGTGAGCAGGAGCTGTGCGAGGGCGAAGGCGTCCTTGGCGGACAACTGCGGCGCGCGGGCGGCGACCTCGTCCGCCAGTACGGCGGCGGCGACCCGGTAGGCGCGCAGGACGGCCTGGAGGGGGCGGCCGTCCGCGGCCCGTGCCGCCGCGATCCCGCGGAAGCGGCGCAGATCGGCCGGGCCGATCGCGCCGTCCGTGGCCCAGTGGTCCAGGAGGCGGTCCGTCGCCCAGGCCGCGATCGCCCGCACCTCGGGGAACCGGCTGCCGTCGAGCGCCGTGTAGGCCGGAACCTGCTCGTGCACCGCGTCGACGATCGCCTCGACGAGACGGGGGTCGGCCAGGATTTCCTGCCGGACGTGTTCCCGCTTGTTTGTCACAGGGTGATAGTCCCATCGGAAAAGAGTGCGTACGACCATGGACGGGGCTTGTCACTGTGGCAAGGATCGTCCGGTAGACAGTGCTCTCTGG
>NZ_JBNNJZ010000436.1:0-6939 GCF_050270335.1 Streptomyces sp. NPDC059900 | reverse complement strand
AGTTGTGGCTGTGCAGCACGTCGTTCAGGCCGCCCCACACCGCGTTGTTCGGGCGGGCCTCGACGGCGCCGGTGACCGAGTTGCGGCGGAAGAGGATGTTCGAGGCGCCGGAGAGCTCGCGGGCCTTGACGATCTGCCCGTCGGGCATCGTCACGCGGGTGCCCGCGGTGACGTACAGACCGGCCTCGACGACGCACTCGTCGCCGAGCGCGATGCCGACGCCCGCCTCGGCGCCGATCAGGCAGCGCTCGCCGATGACGATGCGGACGTTGCCGCCGCCGGAGAGGGTGCCCATCGTGGAGGCGCCGCCGCCGATGTCCGAGCCGTTGCCGACGACCACACCGGCGGAGATGCGGCCCTCGACCATGGAGGTGCCGAGCGTGCCCGCGTTGAAGTTCACGAAGCCCTCGTGCATGACGGTCGTGCCCTCGGCGAGGTGCGCGCCAAGGCGCACGCGGTCGGCGTCGGCGATGCGGACGCCCTTCGGCGCGACGTAGTCCGTCATGCGCGGGAACTTGTCCACGGAGGTCACCGCGAGGTGCAGGCCCTCGGCGCGGGCGTTGAGCCGGACCTTCTCGAGGTCGTCGACGGCGACCGGGCCGAGCGACGTCCAGGCGATGTTGGCCAGGAAGGCGAACTGGCCGTCGAGGTTCACGCCGTGCGGCTTGACCAGGCGGTGCGAGAGCAGGTGCAGACGCAGGTAGACGTCGTGGGCGTCCACCGGCTTCTCGTCGAGGGACGCGATGACCGTACGCACGGCGACGATCTCGACGCCACGGCGGGCGTCCGGGCCGATCGCCTTGGCCGCGCCGTCGCCGAGCAGCTGCACGGCACGCTCGGCGGTGAGCCGCTCGGTGCCGGCGGGGCCCGCTTCGGCGACGAGCTCGGGCGCGGGGAACCAGGTGTCGAGAACGGTGCCGTCGGCGGTGACGGTGGCGAGGCCTGCGGCGACGGCGCCGGTGGTGCGGGAAGCGTTCGTGTCGGTCATGGGGAAAACCTAACCGGCGGCGCGCCGCGCGGGCGAACCGGTCTCAGTGGCCGGGCTGCCGCGGGCGACGGCAGCGGGCCGCACCGGGGCACGCCCCGCCCCTCACCGCGCACGCGGTGCCGGGTGCAGCGCCCCGCCCCGCACCGCGCCCGCGAGCACCGGGTCCAACGCACCGCCCGGTGGCACCGGGAGCAGGGCGCCACCGACCGAGCCACGGGCGTACGGGATCCGGACACGGCAGTCGGCCTCGTCCCGAGCCCCCGCCCGCCCGGGCGGGCAGACGGGGCGCCCGCCGGGCGGACCGCCGACCGGAGTGCGCCCCTCAGCTCTCGCCGTGCAGAAGCCGGTCGAGCATCTCCCGCGTATAGGCCGCGTCGTACTCGCCGCCCGTGAGCAGCACCTGGAGGGATATCCCGTCCATCAGCGCGACCAGGGCACGGGCGGTGACCGGGTCGGTGCGCCGCTCGAGGACCTCGGCGAGCCCCGCGCACCACTCGGCGGCCACGGGCCGCAGGGCGGGCCTGCGCAGGGCGGCGAGGTAGAGCTCGTACTCCAGCTCGACCCCCGACCGCTCCCCCGCGAACCAGTCGCCGAGGATCCGCGCCAGCTCCGCCGCGAGGTCGGCGTCGGGGTCCTCGAACGCCCGACCGGCGGCCATCACCTTCGCGAAGCCCTCGTTGGACTGCCGCAGCGCGGCGACCATCAGCTCGTCGAGCGTCTTGAAGTGGTAGGTGGTCGATCCGAGCGGCACGTCGGCCTCGGCGGCGACCGTGCGGTGGCTGAGCCCGCCGATCCCCTTCTTCCCGACCACGCGGATCGCGGCGTCGATGATCCGCTGGCGGCGCTCGGGGTCGTACCGGCGGGCCATCAGTGCGCACCGCCTAGGTTGAGCAGGACGACGCCCGCGATCACCAGGGCGATCCCCGCGATCTTGGCGAGACCGGCGGACTCCCCCATGAAGATCATGCCGATGGCGGCGACCGCGGCGGTGCCGATTCCGGCCCAGATCGCGTACGCGGTGCCGACGGACAGCGTCTTCAGGGTCTGCGCGAGCAGCGTGAACGCGATCAGATATCCGGCGACGGTGATCAGCGAGGGCCAGAGTTTGCTGAATCCCTCGCTGTACTTCATGGCCGTCGTCCCGGCCACCTCCGCCACGATCGCCCCGGCCAGCAGTCCGTATCCCATGTGTACGAGGGTACACAACGGTGCGTACGGGTGTACATAACGCGGGTGACCAAACCGGTTAAGGTAGCGCGATCACTGTGGGGGGCCACAGGGAACTACACGCGGGACACCGCACGGAAGTACGGAGCACAGACGCGATGTCAGACATACCGGGGTGGGGACCTCAGGGGCCGTACGGAGCACCGCCCGGCTGGGGCTGGAACGGCTACGGCTGGACTCCGCCACCGCCGCCGCCCAAGCCCGGCGTCATCCCCCTCGCGCCGCTGGGCGCCAACCACATCATCGGCGGCGCGTTCACGACGATGCGGCGCTACGCCAAGCCGCTGTTCGGCACCGCGGCCGCCGCCTACGGCCTGCTCGCCGCCTTCGTCGTGGCCACAGGGGTGCTCGCCTACGTCGCCACGCGGGACCACATCCGTGCCATGTCCGACGCGGGCGCGGACTTCACCTGGGACGACGGCAGGCCGATCCTGGTCGCGTTCGGCCTGGCGTGGCTGGTGTTCATGCTCGCCACGCTGGTCGTCAACTCGTTCGTCCAGGCGGCCTGCGCCGCCACGCTGCACGAGGCGGTCCTCGGCCGCCCTGCGGCGTTCGGCGCGATCTGGCGCAGGGCATGGTCGCGGACGCCGTCCGTGCTCGCCGTGACCCTGCTGCTCTCGATCGTCCTGATGCTGCCGGTGGCCGGGTTCGCGCTGCTCTTCCTCTCGCTGATCTTCCTGATGATGACCCAGTCGCTCATCCCCATCGGCCTGGTCCTGCCGCTGTTCCTGCTTACGCTGCCGCTCGCGGCCTGGCTGTACGTCCTGTTCGCCTTCGCCCCGGCGGCCGCGGTCCTCGAAACGGCGGGACCGCTCACGGCGTTGCGGCGTTCCGTACGCCTGGTGCGGGGCGCCTGGTGGCGCACCTTCGGCCTCTCGCTGCTCGCGGGGCTCATCGTGGTGGGCATCTCCCTCGCCCTGCGGCTCCCCTTGCAGTTCGCCGCGCCGACGCCGCCCCCGGTGGACCCGGACGACTCCGCGTCGGCCTACTTCCTGGACCAACTGCGCTCCCAGTTCGGCCTGTACGCGGTCCTCGGCCTGCTCGGCAGCTTCCTCACCCAGCTCGCCGCCACGGTGTTCCTGCCCCTGGTGACGGCCCTGCTCTACATCGACCGCCGCATCCGCAAGGAGAACCTCGCGCAGACGCTCACGGAGGCGTCGGCGCAGCCGCAGCCGGTCCCCTAGACGCGACAAGGCCCCCCGCGCGGGAAGCGCGGGGGGCCTTGTCGGGGATCATGTCCCAAAGATCGCTCAGACGTTGAAGCCGAGCGCGCGAAGCTGCTCGCGGCCGTCGTCCGTGATCTTGTCCGGGCCCCACGGCGGCATCCAGACCCAGTTGATCCGGAGCTCGTTGACGATGCCGTCGGTGGCGGACTTCGCCTGGTCCTCGATGACGTCCGTCAGCGGGCAGGCCGCCGAGGTGAGCGTCATGTCGATCGTCGCGATGTTCGCGTCGTCGACGTGAATGCCGTAGATCAGGCCGAGGTTGACGACGTCGATGCCCAGCTCGGGGTCGACCACGTCGTACAGCGCCTCGCGGACCTCTTCTTCGGAGGCCGGCTTGGTCAGGGTCTCGTTCTCGCTCATGCGGTCTTCCTCTCAGCGACGTCGGTACCGAGTGCCTGCGCCGTCGCGTCCTTCCACGCCATGCAGCTCAGCAGAGCACACTTCACCCGCGCCGGGTACTTGGAGACCCCGGCGAACGCGACGGCGTCCTCCAGGACCTCCTCCATCGCGTCGTCCGGCTCCAGCTTGCCCTTGGACTGCATCAGCTCCAGGAACACTTCCTGGACCTTCTGCGCGTCGGCGAGCTCCTTGCCGACCAGCAAGTCGTTCAGGACGGACGCGCTGGCCTGGCTGATGGAGCAGCCCTGGCCCTCGTACGACACGTCGGCGATCGTCGACCCGTCGTACTTCACGCGCAGCGTGATCTCGTCGCCGCACGTCGGGTTGACGTGGTGCACCTCGGCGTCGCCATCACGAAGACCGCGCCCGTGCGGGTGCTTGTAGTGGTCCAGGATGACTTCCTGGTACATCGAATCCAGCTTCACGTCCCGGTCAGCCCCTCAGCCGAAGAAGTTCCGTACGTGCTCCAGGCCGTCGATCAGCGCGTCGATCTCGCCGGGCGTGGAGTACAGATAGAACGACGCTCGCGTGGTCGCAGGAATTCCGTAGCGCAGGCAGACCGGGCGGGCGCAGTGGTGACCCACGCGGACCGCGATGCCTTCCTCGTCCAGAACCTGGCCCACGTCGTGCGGGTGGATGTCGCCGAGCGCGAAGGAGATCGCGGCGCCGCGGTCCTCGGCCGTCGTCGGACCGATGATCCGCAGGTCGGGCACCTCCAGGAGGCGCTTGACCGCGTACTCGGTGATCGCGTGCTCATGAGCGGCGATCTTGTCCATGCCGATCGCGGTGAGGTAGTCCACGGCCGCGCCCAGGCCGACGGCCTGGGAGACCGGGGGCGTGCCCGCCTCGAACTTGTGCGGCGCGGGAGCGTAGGTCGACGAGCTCATCGACACGGTCTCGATCATCTCGCCGCCGCCGAGGAACGGCGGCAGGTCCTCGAGAAGCTCCTGCCGTCCCCACAGGACGCCGATGCCGGTCGGGCCGAGCATCTTGTGGCCGGTGAAGGCCACGAAGTCGGCCTGCAGCGCCTGCACGTCGAGCACCATGTGCGGGGCGGCCTGCGAGGCGTCGATGCAGACCAGCGCGCCGACCTCCTGCGCACGGCGGATGATCGCCTCGACGGGGTTGTGCGTGCCCAGGATGTTCGAGACCAGGACGAAGGAGACGATCTTCGTCTTCTCCGTGATGATCTCGTCGATGTTGGACAGGTCGAGCCGGCCGTCGTCGGTGAGGCCGAACCACTTCAGCTTCGCGCCGGTGCGCTGCGAGAGCAGCTGCCACGGCACGATGTTGGAGTGGTGCTCCATCTCCGTGATGACGATCTCGGTCTCGTGGTCCACGCGGTAGGGCTCGTCGGCCCAGCCCAGCATGTTGGCCACGAGGTTAAGCGACTCCGAGGCGTTCTTGGTGAAGATCACCTCGTCGCGGCTCGGCGCGTTGATGAACGCCGCGACCTTGTCACGGGCGCCCTCGTACAGCGCCGTGGCCTCCTCCGCGAGGACATGCACGCCGCGGTGGACGTTGGCGTTGTGCTTCTCGTAGTACTCGTTGAGTACGTCGAGCACCTGACGCGGCGTCTGGGAGGTCGCCGCGTTGTCCAGGTACACGAGCTTCTTGCCGTCGTGGATCGTGCGATCCAGGATCGGGAAGTCCTTGCGGATCGCCTCGGTGTCGAGGAGGCCCGGCAGCTGTGTCACGCGGATGCGCCACCCTTCGTGTAAGCCTCGTAGCCCTCGGCCTCCAGCTTGTCGGCGAGCTCGGCACCGCCGGACTCGGCGATGCGGCCGTTCGCGAAGACGTGCACGAAGTCGGGCTTGATGTAGCGCAGGATGCGCGTGTAGTGGGTGATCAGCAGGGTGCCGACCTCGCCGGTCTCGCGGACGCGGTTGACGCCGTCCGAGACCTGGCGCAGGGCGTCGACGTCCAGGCCGGAGTCCGTCTCGTCGAGGATCGCGATCTTCGGCTTGAGGAGCTCCATCTGGAGGATCTCGTGGCGCTTCTTCTCACCGCCGGAGAAGCCCTCGTTCACGTTGCGCTCGGCGAAGGCCGGGTCCATCTGGAGCGTCTCCATCGCGCCCTTGACCTCCTTCACCCAGGTGCGCAGCTTGGGGGCCTCGCCGCGGATCGCCGTCGCCGACGTACGCAGGAAGTTGGAGACCGAGACGCCGGGGACCTCGACCGGGTACTGCATGGCCAGGAACATGCCGGCGCGGGCGCGCTCGTCGACGGACATCTCCAGGACGTCCTCGCCGTCGAGGGTGACGGTGCCCTGCGTGATCGTGTACTTGGGGTGACCCGCGATGGAGTAGGCGAGCGTCGACTTGCCGGAGCCGTTCGGGCCCATGATGGCGTGGGTCTCGCCCTGCTTCACGGTGAGGTCGACGCCCTTGAGGATCTCCTTCGTGGCGTTGTCGGCCTCGACGGTGACGTGCAGGTCGTGGATTTCAAGCGTTGCCATGTGCCTCAGGACTCCTGGGTGAGGGAGACGAGCACATCGTCCCCTTCGATCTTTACGGGGTATACGGGGACGGGGCGCGTCGCGGGGAGCCCGGACGGCTTGCCGGTGCGGAGGTCGAAGGCGGAGCCGTGCAGCCAGCATTCGATCTGACAGTCCTCCACCTCGCCCTCGGAGAGGGAGACGTTCGCGTGCGAGCAGATGTCGTTGATCGCGAACACCTCGCCCTCGGTGTGGACGACCGAGACCGGCGTGCCGTCGAGTTCCACCCGCTTGGGGGTGTCCTCCGACAGCTCGCTCAGTCCGCAGGCGCGTACGAAGGTCATGCGACCGTCGCCTCCAGCTCCTCTTCGATCTTCGCGATGAGGCGCTCCTCGACGTCCGGCAGACCGATCTGCTGGACGAGCTCGGCGAAGAATCCGCGGACGACGAGGCGGCGCGCCTCTTCCTCCGGGATACCGCGCGACTGGAGGTAGAAGAGCTGCTCGTCGTCGAAGCGGCCGGTCGCCGATGCGTGGCCCGCTCCGACGATCTCGCCGGTCTCGATCTCGAGGTTCGGCACGGAGTCGACGCGGGCGCCGTCGGTCAGAACCAGGTTGCGGTTCATCTCGTAGGTGTCGGTGCCCTCGGCGGCGGCCTGGATG
>NZ_JBNNJZ010000435.1:0-6964 GCF_050270335.1 Streptomyces sp. NPDC059900 | reverse complement strand
GTGCCCATAGTGCCTGCTGATCGGCGCGGCCGTAACAGCGGGCGGCTTCGACTACCCCTACAGCCCGCCCGGCTCGCCCATTACGATCAGCGAACCGCTCCACCTTGTTCCGCATGTTCTGCCCCGCGCGTCCCGCCCTTTACGTCGTCACCGCCGAAGGACACATCATGGGTTCCGCCAAGAAGTCGAGCACCGCATCCCGCAAGGCCCGAATAGAGGAGATGCGCAAGGCCGAGCGCGCACGCGACCGCAGGGGACGGATCATCACGATCACCCTGAGCACGGTGGTCGTGGCCGCGCTCGTCGTGGGCGGTGTCATCCTCTTCCAGAAGGGCGACGACTCCGACACGGCGTCCGACGGAAACTCCGCGCCGACGTTCAAGACGACCGCGGACGGCGAGAAGGTCTGGGACGCGAAGAAGCTGGGCCGCACCCACGTCACCAAGGACGTCAGCTACTCGATGACCCCGCCGGTGGGCGGCGACCACGACCAGGTCTGGATGAACTGCAACGGCGACGTCTACAAGGACGAGATCCCGGAGCGCCACGCCGTGCACTCCCTGGAGCACGGTGCGGTCTGGGTGACGTACAACGACAAGGCGAAGCCCGCCGACCTGAAGAAGCTGGAGCAGAAGGTCAAGCAGACCCCGTACTCCCTGATGAGCCCGGTCAAGGACCAGAAGGACCCGGTCATGCTGTCGGCCTGGGGCCACCAGCGCACGGTGACCGGCGCGGACGACAAAAAGGTCGGCTCGTTCTTCTCCACGTACGTGCAGGGCAAGCAGACCCCCGAGCCGGGCGCCGCCTGCACGGGTGGCAAGTCCCAGTGAGGCGGCGCACCTGCTGGGCCGTGGGCGCCGTGGCCGCGGTGGTGGTGGCCGGCGGCGGGATCACGGTCGCGGTCGCCTCGTCGAGCGGCTCGTCCGGCACGTCCGTCCCGGCCACAGAGTCGGCCGATGCGGGCTTCGCCAGGGACATGGCCACGCATCACCAGCAGGCCGTGGAGATGTCGTACATCGTGCGCGACCGCACGAAGGACGAGGAGATCCGCCGCCTCGCGTACGACATCGCCCAGACGCAGGCAAACCAGCGGGGCATGCTGCTCGGCTGGCTCGATCTGTGGGAGCTGCCGAAGGTGCCGGAGAATGCGCCGATGGAGTGGATGGGCATGGGGGACATGCCGCCGGGCGAGGACGGCGCGCTGATGCCGGGGATGGCCACGAACACCGAGCTGAAGAAGCTCGGCAAGCTGGACGGGCGGGCCGCGGAGGTGCGCTATCTCCAGCTGATGATCAAGCACCACAAGGGCGGGGTCCATATGGCCGAGGGGTGTGTGGACCGGTGCGAGGTGGGGGCGGAGGTGCGGCTCGCGCGGGGGATGGTGGCTTCGCAGGAGTCGGAGATCGAGCTGATGACGGATCTGCTGAAGGCGCGGGGCGCGAAACCGTAGGCACGGGGCCTTGTGCGTACCGTCATCGCCGGCTGCGCCGAGCTCGTCCTCAAACGCCGGACGGGCTGACAATTCCCCGCCGGTCCGCAGGGAACCGTCAGCCGCCCCGCGCCTGACGACCGGTACACGGGACGGAGCCCGTTCACGCCATCCGCGGCAGCTCCTCCCTCAGCAAACGACCCCGCAGCTCCTCGCCCCGCACGAACCGCTCCACCTCGGCAACCGCGTACTCCCCCAGCCTGCGCACCTCGCTCCCCTGCGCCCCCGCGACATGCGGGGTGACCAGGACGTTCGGCAGTGCGAGCAGGGGATGGCCGGGCGGCAGCGGCTCGGGGTCCGTCACGTCCAGGAACGCGTCCAGGCGCCCCGCCCCGCACTCACGGGCCAGCGCCCGCGTGTCGACCAGTGAGCCCCGCGCCGTGTTGATGACGGTGCCGCCGTCCGGGATCAGCTTCAGCATCTCCTCGCTCACCATGCCCCGTGTCTCGGGGAGTTGGGGCGCGTGCACGCTGACGATCGAGCTGCGCCGGCACAGCTCGGGCAGGTCGACAAGCTCCACGCCGAGCCCCGCCGCCTCCTCCCGCGTGACGTACGGATCGGTGAGCAGCATCCGCATGCCCGCGTCGGACGCGCGCAGCGCGGCGATGACCCCGCGGCCGATGCGGGACGCCCCTATGATGCCGACGGTGCGGGCGTCGGCGCCCGTCCGTTCGGTGAAGGGCGGCCAACCGGCGGAGTAGCCCGCCGCGGTCGAAAGGGCGCCCTTCGCCGCGAAGGTGATCGCGGCGAGCGTGTAGGCCACCACGGGCCCCGCGTTCGCGTCGGCCGCCGACGAGACCACCACGCCCCGGTCCCACAGCGCGTCCGTCACCACGGGTTTCACCGATCCGGCGGCATGCACGAGTACCCGAAGACGGGGCGCGTGGGCGAGGACGTCGGCCGTGACCGGCGGGCAGTTCCAGCCCGTGACCAGGATCTCCGCTTCGGCGAGCACCGCGCGCGCGTCGGCGTCGGTGAGGGAGCCGCCGAGCAGGCCGGGCACCAAGTCCACGCTGCGGGCGAGCCGTTCGCGGATGTCGGGGGCGAACACCCGCTCCGCCACGTCCGCGCTCATGGCGAGCGCGGTGATCGCCCGTCTGGTCGCCGGTCCGGTCGCCGGACTGGTCAACGGCCCGGTCGCCGGCCCGGTCGCCGGACTGAACGGTGGAGCCTTCAACTCTGCCTGGTCTGCCACGCGTGACCATCCCTCGTAGTAACCGGTTACCCAACAGCGCCTGGAGGCTAGGCCGAAGTCGGGACAGCGGTCAAGAGATCGCGGGGTCAGGGGGGTTGACCGGCGTTAGTAACCGCTTTAGATTCCGGTCACCTTGTTCCGACGACGGAGGGGCTGCCGTGTCAGCGGTGACGAAGGACCGGACGGAAACCGAGGCGGTGAAGCCGCCCGGCAAGCGCATTAATCGCCCAAATGGCAACGAACCCAAGCGTGATGAGCGATGGAAACGGTTTCGCTCCTCGCGAGTCCTGTTGCTGCTCATGGTGCCGGGGGTCGCGTACTTCCTGGTGTTCCACTACGGCGCGTTCATCGGAAACGCCGTCGCGTTCAAGGAGTACGTCCCCTTCGACGGCCTCTGGGCCAGCCCCTGGGTCGGCTTCGAGAACTTCGACCGGATGTTCGGCGACCCGGACTTCTGGCACGCGACCTGGAACACGCTCTTCCTCGCGGTGCTCCAGCTCGTCTTCTTCTTCCCGGTCCCGCTCGGCCTCGCCCTGCTCCTGCACAGCCTGACCTCGGACCTGACGCGGCGCTTCGTGCAGTCCGTGGTCTATCTCCCGCACTTCCTGTCGTGGGTCATCGTCGTCGCCCTGTTCCAGCAGGTGCTCGCCGACACCGGCCTGCTCAACTCCGTGCTCGGGCAGGCCGGTCTGCACTCCGTCGACATCATCGGCAACCCGGACGCGTACCCGGCGCTCGTCGTCGCCCAGGTCGTCTGGAAGGACGCCGGCTGGGGCACGATCATCTTCCTCGCCGCGCTGATGCAGGTGGACGAGCAGCAGTACGAGGCCGCCGCCATCGACGGGGCGGGCCCCTGGCGCCGCTTCTGGCACGTGACGCTGCCGTCCATCCGGCCGGTCGTCATCCTGCTGCTGATCATGCGGCTCGGCGACATCCTCAACGTCGGCTTCGAACAGATGCTGCTGCAACGGCAGTCGGTCGGGCCCGAGGCCGGTGAGGTGCTCGACACCTTCGTCTTCTGGCAGGGCATCGTCGGCGGCGACACCGGTTACGCCGCGGCGGCGGGCCTGTTCAAGGGCGTGGTCGGCGCGATTCTCGTCTTCGCGGCCAACAAGGTCGCCCATCGCCTCGGCGAGCAGGGGGTCTACAAGTGAGCACGAGCACGAAATCCGCCGCGATACGCGCCGGGCGCCCCGCACGTCCTGTACGCCCCGCACGCCCCGCACAGCCCGCCCGCCCCGCCTGGATGGAGAAGCCCAAGCCGGTCACCCGGGTGGCCAAGGCCCTGGCGATCGTCACCATCCTGGTCATGGTCTTCGTGCCGTTCCTGGTCATCGTCTCGACGTCGTTCGCGTCGAACCGCGAGGTCATCGCCAACGGCGGCTGGGTCCTGTGGCCCACGCACCCGACCCTGCGCGCCTACGAGCAGGTCTTCGAGGGCGGCATCGTCACCAAGGCGCTCGGGGTCAGCGCCGGCATCACGATCATCGGCACCCTCGCCTCGCTCGCGTGCACCACGTTCCTGGCGTACGCGCTCAGCCGCCCCAAGGTGTACGGCGGGAAGCCGATCCTGCTGGTCGTCCTGTTCACCTTCCTCTTCCCGCCCGGCATGATCCCCGCGTTCCTGCTCGTCAAGGGCATGGGAATGCTGGAGAGCTACAGCGCCCTGATCGTCCCCGTCCTCATCAACGTCTTCAATCTGGTCGTCCTGCGCGGCTTCTTCCAGGGCGTTCCCGAGGAGTTGTTCGAGGCGGCGCGGCTCGACGGCGCGAACGACTGGCAGATCCTGTGGCGGGTCGTGCTCCCGCTCTCCAAGGCGGCCCTCGCAGTGGTGGGCCTCTTCTACGCGGTCAGCTACTGGAACGCCTGGTTCCATGCGTCGATCTATCTGGAGTCCGACCACTGGCCGCTCCAGCAGGTCCTGCGCACCTACGTCATGGGCGGCTCGCAGATCGCGGACACCGGGCTCAGCGACGCCGCGAACGTCTCGGCCCCGCAGACGATGCAGATGGCCGTCCTGGTGATCGCCACCGTGCCGATCCTGATCGTCTACCCCTTCCTCCAGAAGTACTTCACCAAGGGCGTGCTCACCGGCGCCATCAAGAGCTGAGCCAGTTCTCCCTCTTCCCGAATTCCGAAAGGTCGTCACTGTGTCCGGTTCCTCGATGTCGCGCCGTACGCTGCTGCGCTCCATAGCCGTCGGCGGGGCCGCGGTCGCGGCTCCCTCCCTGCTCACCGCCTGCTCCACGGATTCGAGCGGCGGCGGTTCGGTCAGCAACGCCAACAAGAAGGCGGCGCCCTGGCCGACGTACACCCCCGCCAAGGGCCCGAAGCCCGACCTCGCGCCCACGGCGGAGGGCGTACAGCCCGGCTTCACCAAGTACCCGGAGAAGCTGGTCGCCGCGACCGCCGAGAAGCCGGGCAACGGCAAGCAGAAGATCAAGGTCATGACCATCACCTACGGCACCCCGCCGAAGCCGGTCGGATCGAACAAGTTCTGGCAGGCGATGAACGAGGCCCTCGGTGTCGAGGTCGAGTTCTCGGTGGTGCCGGACGCGGACTTCCGCTCCAAGATGTCCACGCTGATGTCCGGCGACGACCTGCCCGACATGATCAACTTCGGTGGCGGTTACGTCCTGCCGCGCGAGTCGCAGTTCGTGAAGTCGCGCTGCGAGGACCTCTCGGACCACCTCTCCGGTGACGCCGTCAAGGACTACCCGAACCTCGCCAACATCCCCACGTACGCGTGGGAAGGCATGGGCCGCGTGGCGGGCCGGATCTACGGGCTGCCGATCGAGCGCGCCAAGGTGCAGGGCGCGATGTTCATCAACCGCGAGGCCTTCGACAAGGCGGGCTACAAGCCGGGCATGGCCGCGGCCGACTTCCAGACGATGGCGCGCGAGGCCTCGCAGAACAAGAAGTACGCGCTGGGTGCCTCGTCGGTCGGCTTCTTCGGCTACCTCTACCACGCGATGTGGCACGGCGCGCCGAACCAGTGGCAGATCAAGAACGGCAAGGTCGCCGACATGTTCGGGACCGACGAGTTCAGGGCCGCGCTCGAATACATGTCGAAGATGCGCAAGGCGGGCTCGTACAACTCCGACGCCACCTCGATCTCGCAGGTCGACCTCAAGACCCAGTTCTACAACGGCACGGTCCGCTCGATGACGGACGGCTGGGGCGCGGTCATCTCCAACGCGCAGGGCATCAAGGACGAGTTCACCCTCGACGCCGCCGTGCCGTACGTGGTCGACGGGGCGACGCCCGTCTACCAGCAGAACCGCGGCTGTTTCGGCTACACCGTCATCAAGAAGGCGTCCAAGGACCGCGTGAAGCTGATGCTGCGGGTCCTGGACTGGCTGGCGTCGCCGTTCGGCTCCAAGGAGTACGAGCTGATGCACTCGGGCGTCGAGGGCACGCACTTCGAGTACGACAAGAAGGGCGACCCGATCCCCACCTCGCTGGGCCTGGTGGAGAACAGGACGAACCTCCCCTTCGCGTACCTCATGGACGCACCGCAGCCGCTGTACTTCCCCGGCTTCGCCGATCTCACCGAGCGGCTGCACACCTGGGAGAAGGCGGTCGTCCCGAACCTCGTGCGCGACGACCACTGGGGCCTGATGTCGGACACGTACAACCGGCAGGGCGCGTCCATGCAGCAGATCGTCGAGGACGGCGTCACGGCGATCGTCTCGGGCCGCAAGAAGCTGTCCGACTGGGACGCCGTCTACAAGAAGTGGCAGTCGCAGGGCGGCGAGAAGTCGCGCGAGGAGTTCGCGAAGGAGTACGAGGCTGCGCACTGATCCCGGCGGGCACGGGATGCGTGCGGGCGCGGGATGATGGGTCCGGGGCATGCTCCGGACAACGGTCCGGGGCGGGCTGCGGACAGGCTGCCGTGGGGGCAACCCCGCCCCGGATTCTGCTACTTGTACCTGAGGACTCCCTGCGGAATCCCCGGGACTCGAGGCTTTGAGGAGACACAGTGGGTGAGCGGGTCACCATCCGCGATGTGGCGGCACGGGCGGGCGTCTCGGTCGCGACGGTCTCGCGGGTCCTCGCGGGCAACTACCCGACGTCGACGGCGTCGCGCGCGAAGGTGCTGCGGGCCGTCAAGGACCTCGACTACGTCGCCAACGCGCACGCTCGCGCGTTGGCGGGCGCGGGCCGCAAGACGATCGCGGTGCTGATGTTCGACGTGGTGAGCTCCTTCTACGCGCATGTGGCGCAGGGCGTGGAGATGGAGGCCGCCCAGCGGGGCCGGCTCACCCTGGTCTCGTCGA
>NZ_JBNNJZ010000434.1:0-6966 GCF_050270335.1 Streptomyces sp. NPDC059900 | reverse complement strand
GCCGCCATCAGACGCCCACCACCGACCGCAGGACGTCCCCGTGGTGCATCCGCTCGAAGGCCTTCTCCACGTCGGCCAGCGCGATGGTCTCCGTGACGAACGCGTCCAGGTCCAGGCGCCCCTGCCGGTAGAGGTCGATGAGCATCGGGAAGTCGCGCGAGGGCAGGCAGTCGCCGTACCAGCTCGACTTGAGCGCGCCGCCGCGTCCGAAGACGTCCAGGAGCGGCAGATCGATGCGCATGTCCGGTGTCGGCACCCCGACCAGGACGACCGTGCCCGCCAGGTCGCGGGCGTAGAAGGCCTGCTCGTACGTCTCGGGGCGGCCGACCGCCTCGATGACGACGTCGGCCCCGTTGCCGTCGGTCAGCTCGCGCACCGCCTCGATCGGGTCCGCCGAGCGGGAGTTGACGGTGTGCGTGGCGCCGAGGCTCTTGGCCGTCTCGAGCTTCTTGTCGTCGATGTCCACGGCGATGATCTTCGCCGCTCCGGCGAGGCGCGCGCCCACGACCGCCGCGTTGCCGACGCCGCCGCAGCCGATGACGGCGACCGAGTCGCCGCGGCCCACGTTGCCGGTGTTGATCGCGGCGCCGATGCCGGCCATGACCCCGCAGCCGAGGAGGCCCGCGGCGGCGGGCGACGCGGCCGGGTCGACCTTGGTGCACTGTCCGGCGGCGACAAGGGTCTTCTCCGCGAAGGCGCCGATGCCCAGCGCGGGCGAGAGCTCGGTGCCGTCCGTCAGCGTCATCTTCTGCTTGGCGTTGTGCGTGTCGAAGCAGTACTGGGGGCGCCCGCGCTTGCAGGCGCGGCACTGTCCGCACACCGCACGCCAGTTGAGGATCACGTAGTCCCCGGGCGCGACGTCCGTGACACCGTCACCGACGGACTCGACGACGCCCGCCGCCTCGTGACCGAGGAGGAAGGGAAATTCGTCGTTGATGCCGCCCTCGCGGTAGTGCAGGTCGGTGTGACAGACCCCGCAGGCCTGCACCTGCACCACGGCTTCGCCGGGCCCCGGGTCCGGCACGACGATCGTCTCGATCCGTACCGGCTCGCCCTTCGCGCGCGCGACCACGCCCTGTACCTGCTGCGCCATGAGGTCAGCCCTTCTTTCTTCCGGCGTCGATTGCTCGTCCGGCATCACATGGTTCCTCCCGCATCCTCACAGACCGGGCCCGCCCGCGACGACCCCGGACGCACGAGTTCCGATCACCGGTTCCCGCCGATCCCGATCTGCGGGGCACGGCGCCGCCTAGGGTGGGCGGGTGCGCGATCTCGCTGCTCAGGCCCTGCTGCCGGTCAACACGACGCTCGGTGCGGCGCTGCTCGTACTGCTGCTCGTCGCGGCGACGACAGCCGCGGTGTTCCGCCTCTCCCCCGACGGCTCGTACGGCAGGGCGCGGGAGATGTGCGTGGCCGGGCTGCGGGCCGCCGTGCAGCTGGGCGCGGTGTCCCTGGTGATCGGCTGGGTGGTCCACCACACCGCGGCGCTCTTCGCCTTCCTCCTTCTCATGGTCGGTGTCGCGGCGCGCACCGCGGGGCGGCGCATCACGCCCAACGGCAGCTGGTGGTGGGCGGCGGTGCCGATCGCGGGCCCCGTCGTCCCGGTGGTCGCCTGCCTGACCCTGGCCGGGCTGCTCCCGGTGCGCGGCATCGCCATGATCCCCGTGACCGGCATCCTGATCGGCGGCGCGCTGACGGCGACGGTGCTCGGCGGGCGCCGGGCACTGGACGAACTCCATACCCGCAACGGCGAGTTCGAGGCGGGCCTGGCCCTCGGCCTGCCGGAGAGGGACGCCCGCCTGGAGGTGATCCGCCCCGCCGCGTCGGACGCCCTGCTGCCCGGCCTCGACCAGACCCGCACGGTGGGCCTGGTCACGCTGCCCGGCGCCTTCGTCGGGATGCTCCTGGGCGGGGCCTCCCCGCTCCTCGCGGGCGCGGTGCAGCTGTTCGTCCTGATCGCCCTGATGGCGGTGCAGGCGATCGCGGTGGCCGCGACCGTCGAGCTCGTCGCCTGCGGACGCCTGAACCGCACGGGACCAGAGTGATCGGCGGGGCTGTGTGAGCGTAGGCCCCGAATCATGTCTGTCAAGTGAGTCCGCACTTGGAGGCAACGTTGACGATGAGGACGGCCTTGCCAAGGTACTGGCCCAGGTCGGCGAACCGACCTGGAGGGCGCCGATCTCTGCATTCTGGCAGCCCTGCAATCAATTCGTGGGCCAGGAGCCGGGTACGTCGCAGGAGATCGCGGAGTTCTGCTCGGCGACGTACGGCGCGACGTTCCCGATGACCGAGAAGGTCGACGTGAACGGCGACGACCGGCACCCGCTGTACAAGAACCTCGTGGGCACGGCGGACACAGAGGGGCACACCGGCGACATTCGCTGAAACTTCGAAAATTAGTATACTTAATTGCGTCACTCCCCTGCCGATCAACGGCAGTTGGTTCTAGCGTCACCGCATGGCACCGCGCATACTGGACAGTTACGCCCGCGAGTCGGCAGCGGGCGACAGGCGCAACACGTCGATCACCGGTCAGCATGAAACCAACCTGAGGCGCATCGCAGAGATAGACGCCCAGCTGGGCGAACGCCTGGACGACAAGGGCAAGTCGGCGTGGAAGAAGGGCGTCGTCAGGTCCGACTGGAACAGGCTCATCGAGCGTCTGGAATCGGGCGCATCCGACGGTGCCGTCATCTTCGACGTCGAACGATTACTCCGCACCGTAGAAGACGCGTTCCGCATCGTCGGCGTCGTGAAAAAGGTCCGCGAAGCCAGCGGTCGAACCGTCATGATCTACGACTCCGACGGCGAATTCGACATCACCACGCCGCAGGGCGAGAAGAACTTCTACGACGCCGCGGTTTCCGCCCAGTACTACAGTCACCGCCTCAGCACCCGTGTCCGGCGCGGAAATCGCGGCAAGGCGGCACGCGGCGAGGGGCGCCGCGGGAGATACCGCCCCTCTGGATTCGAAGAGGACGGCACGACCGTCCGCGAGAGCGAGCGTGCGCCTCTGAACCGGGCCCTGGATCTGGCCATGCAGCCGGGTGCCAAGTGGGAAGACATCTGCGACGACGCAACCCGCCGCGGCTTCTACTCGCCGGCCCAGGATCACACGTCCGAGTGCGCAGGTCTGCGGGCCGGTCTCATCGGCGTGAAATACCGGCAGTACACGTGCGACTGCCCCCGGATCCCATGGCAGCCCGTGTCCCTGCGCTCCGCACTGCTGGCCCCGCGCATGGCAGGGTATGTCAAGCTCGGGCCGAGACGGATCCTGGGCCGCCTACCCGGCGAGCCGATTTTCGAGCCTGTGAAATGGCAAGCGTTCAACGCACTCGTCCAGTCGCGGCGAGGGGCGCCCCCGGCTGACCGCTATCTGTGCTCGAAGCAGGACAGCCCGGTCCGCTGCGGCGACTGCGGCGGGCAGCTGACCGGGAACATCGCGTCGCACGGCGCCACGTACGAAGACGGCACCCCCCGCTTTATCTACAGCTGCTGGAAATCCAAGAAGGTCCCCGGCTGCGGCAAGACCATCGCCGACTGGCGAACTCTGGATTCGGCCGTTTCCGCCCTGGTGGTGGACCGGCTGTCCACGCCCCGGCAGCTGGCTCAGATCAAGCGCATCCAGGAGCGGCGGCAGAAGCAGCGGGCGCCGCACGAATCGAAAATCGCCGCGCTGGAAGAGCTGGAATCCTACTGGGACCAGCGCCTGCATGAAGGCAAGGTGTCTCCGGAAAAGCACGCCGTCATGGTCGACGATCTGCACGTCAAGATCGAACACGAACAGGCCAAGCTCAGCCGCCTCGACCTGGCGAGCGTCCCGCCTCAGCTGCGGGAGGAGTCTATTCAGCACATCAGGACCGAGTGGAGCACCGCGACGATGCCCCTCAAGCGCGAGCGGCTACGTCAGGCGTATCAGGGGTTCCGGATCCTGGTGCAGCCCGGCAGTTCGACGGAGAACGACATCAGACACCGGATTTCCGTCAGGCCGATTCAGGAAGCTTCTCCGTGAAGCGCTCGGCGTCGCAGGTGGACGCGACGTCGTCCATGGCTTCGTCCGACATGAGCGGCAGATCCGCATTCATCTCATGGGCCCACGCCAGGTAGTCGTCGGCTATCGGCGATGACACGGCCCCCCTGAATCGGCGTGCATGGCGGCCAGGTTGGAGGAGAAGCTGAAGGAACCCCTGCTCGACAACGCACCCAAAGCTCTGCGAGCTGGGCCAAGTTACTCGAAGATCCAGCCCTTGCGGGGTTGGCAATGCCGTAGCACGGCTAGCCTCGGGCCACTCGGATGCGGCCAAGCGACGGGCGGCCGGCGAGGGGCAGTAGGTCAGCGTCCCGTTCTTCAGGCCCTCGGTGATCTGGGCCTTATCGGCGTCGGTGAGACCGCCGTTCGTCCACTCGGTTTTCATCCCGGTCAGCTTGAGGCCGAAGAAGTCGCGGACCAGCTTGAGCCCGGACGGCGCCTTGGATGCGGTCGTGTCGGTCATGGTGATCATCTCTCTGTGTGTGGATACGCACCCCGAACCGGCGCTTCAGGTACGAGGTGCGGGCATGGGGGAGGCGCCCGGCTCAGGGTGAGCGGGGCACCTTGGGGGGCTGATGCGGGTATCGGTGAAACCGGCTGCTACCGGGGCGTAGGCTCCGCAGCATGTCTGTCTACGAAGAAGAGATCGGCGCCCTTCAGGGCGGCCCGGCCGACCTGCGCCAGTACGAGGGCAAGGCCGTCCTGATCGTCAACGTCGCGTCCAAGTGCGGCCTGACCCCGCAGTACACAGGTCTGGAGCGGCTACACGAGCAGTACGCGGAGCGTGGTTTCAGCGTGCTGGGCGTGCCCTGCAACCAGTTCATGGGCCAGGAACCGGGTACGTCGCAGGAGATCGCGGAGTTCTGCTCGGCGACATACGGCGTGACGTTCCCGATGACCGAGAAGGTCGACGTGAACGGCGAGCACCGGCACCCGCTGTACGCGCGGCTCGTCGGCACCCCGGACGCCGAAGGCCACACCGGCGATATCAGGTGGAACTTCGAGAAGATCTTGATTGACGGTTCCGGCAGCCCTGTCGCACGCTTCTCCCCGCAGACAGAGCCCGACGCCCCGGAACTCGTCGCGGCCATCGAAAAGCACCTGCCCCGCTGAACCGGCCATTCGGCACAATTGAGTGGATAACTTCGAGAAGTTCCTCGTCGGCACCGACGGCGAGGTGGTGGCCCGGTTCGGGCCGAAGACCGAGCCGGACGCTCCCGAGGTCATCGCCGCGATCGAGGCGAACCTGCCGAAGTAGCCCGGCCGCTTCACGAAGGCGCGGCACACCAAAGACCGCCGGTGCGCCGCGCCTTCGTCGTCCCCGGCCGGGGTCCGCCCTATCGCTGCCGGTGGCCCGCGCGGGCCTCCGCCGTCGTCTTCAGCGCGCTCAGCCATCCTTCGAGGCCCTGGCTGAGGAGCTCCGTCGCGGCGGGGACGTTCGCCTCGACCTGCTCGCCGGTGTGGGTCTCCTCGGTGCGCACGAGCACGCCGCCCTTGACCTTGGTGAAGTTCCAGACGTGGACGCCCTCGATGCGCAGCCCTTCACCGGTCGCGGGGCCGGTCCAGCGGATGCAGGCGTTGCGCTTGAGCTGCTCGACGGTCGAGGTGATGTCCAGGCCGGTGGCGGGGGTCGCGGGGTTGGGAGGTATCGGCATCGTCCACCGGAACGCCGAACCCTCGCGGAAGGGGCCGTGGTCGAGGCGGTCCACGGAGGTGACCGGCTGCTGCCAGGACGGCCAGCGCTCCACGTCGGTCTGCAGCTTCCAGACGGTGCTCAGCGGTGCGTGGATCACGGTTTCGGTCCTGTGGCGCACCAGGGCATCGGGGTCGACGCCCTCCCCGCGGCAGGTGAGGGACGTTCCGCTGCCGGGCCGGGGGGCGGCTGCGGCGGGCGCGGCGGCTGTGCCGAGGACACCGGCGACGGCGAGCGGGACGGTCAGCAGGGCGGCGCGGACGCTGGTGCTGCGGATCGCGGGCATGGCGTTCTCCTGGTCGGTCGTGGGGCGGCGGTGCGGCCGTGCGGCCGGCCGGGCGGCGCGAGCTATAAGTTAGCGTGTTCGTTAAAGGTTATAACCGGGCTGCCGCCGGAAGGTCAACGGGTTGAGTGATAACTTCTAACGAACTCTTGAACTTATATGCGCGGGCACCACGCGGATGCGGAGGGCGGCAGGCCATGGCGAAGACGGACGCGACGACGGGCGCGGACGCGGCGACCCCGCGCGAGCGCTATCGCGCCCAGGTGCGTGCGGAGGTCAAGGAGCACGCCAGGGAGCAGATCGCCACGGCGGGGGCGTCCGCGCTCTCCCTCAACTCGATCGCCAAGCAGATGGGCATGAGCGGCCCCGCCCTCTACCGCTACTTCGCCGGCCGCGACGAGCTGATCACCGAACTCATCCGGGACGCCTACCGGAGCCTCGCCGACGCCGTCGCCGCGGCCGCCGCGGACGGCGCCGACCTGGCCGGCCTCGCGCACACCCTGCGCGCGTGGGCGCTGGCGGACCCCCAGCGGTACTTCCTCATCTACGGCACCCCCGTCCCCGGCTATCACGCGCCCGAGGACATCACCGGCATCTCCGACGAGATCATGACGACGCTGCTCGACGCCTGTGCGGCGCCGGCCCCGGACGGCGCCGCGTCACCGTTCGCGGCCCACCTGGCAGAGCGCCGGAACTTCGCCGGCGAACACGCCGCCCCGCCGGCGGCCCTGCACCGCGCCCTGGTCTTCTGGACCCGGCTGCACGGCGTCCTGTCCCTCGAACTGGCGGGCCACTTCGGCGGCATGGGCTTCGACCCGGCCCTGCTCTTCGAAGCCGAACTGCGGGGGCTGCCGGCCGGGCCCTGAGCCCCCGCTATCCGTACGTCTTCTTCCAGCGCACCCGGTGGCGGTGGTCGCTGTGTATATAATAGCTGATGCCGAGGAAGTTTGTGTGTGAGTT
>NZ_JBNNJZ010000433.1:0-6968 GCF_050270335.1 Streptomyces sp. NPDC059900 | reverse complement strand
AAGTTGTGCACGACTTAATCGTGTGCAACCATTGCATCAGCGCGAACGAGCACCGTTCGCCGCACTCCGTTCTCAGCCCGAGGGAAGAGGCACCCCATGAACGCGCTGTACACCGCCGTCGCCACCGCCAACGGCCGCGAGGGCCGCGCCGTCAGCTCCGACGGCCAGATCGACCTCGCGCTCGCCATGCCCCCGGCCCTCGGCGGCAACGGCCAGGGCACCAACCCCGAGCAGCTCTTCGCCGCCGGGTACGCGGCCTGTTTCGCCAGCGCCATGGGCGCGGTCGCCCGTGAGATGAAGGTCGACGTCTCGGACGTCTCGGTGACCGCCGAGGTCTCCATCGGCAAGGACGACACGGGCTTCGGCCTCGCGGTCGTGATGCGCGTGGAGCTGCCGGACGCCCTGGCCGGCGAGACCGGGCAGCAGCTGGTCGAGGCGACGCACGCGTACTGCCCGTACTCCAAGGCCACGCGCGGCAACATCGAGGTCGAGCTCGTCGTCGAGTAGTCCGGTCCGGCGGGCGGAATTCGGGCCCGCACCGGACGGCGGGTACCGTAGAGGTACCGATCTCATGGGCCTCCTGGTGGGCTGCGTGAACCCCAGGAGGCCCAGAATGACCACGAACCGCGGACGCAAGGGCGTGATCCGCAAGCGGATGACCTCGACCGGCGAGTCGTACGTGGTCGCCGCCCGCAACCTGAAGTCGATGAAGGACATGGGCGCCACCCGCGAGGCCGTCGAGACGCAGCGCTGGCAGCCCGCCGAGACCCTGGACGTGCCGTGCCCCTGCGGCGGCACGTGCGAGCCCGGCGAGAAGTGCGACCACTGCCACGCCCGCCACCGCCACGTGGCCCGCTACCCCGGCAGCCGCACGGAGGTCGAGATCTGGGCCGACCGCTACGACTGCATGGGCTGCTCCGCCACGTACACCATCCTGGTCGAGCTGCCGGGCCGCCCGTGGGGCATCGCCGAGACGGTGGTCAAGGGCGCCTCCGCCGAGCAGGTCGTCAAGGCCCGGGTGTTCCCCGGAGTGAAGCATCCGCTGCTGCGGCCCGAGACTCCCGAAGAGGGCTGAGTCCTCGCGGCACGGCCCCCGTATATCGCGCGACTCGCATCGATCAGCCGTTCTACGATCGCCCCCGTACGGCCGGTGCATCGGTACGGCCGGAGGGATCGGGGGCGGTCATGCGCGAGGGCTTCGATGGCTACGAGGTCTACGAGGGTTACGAGGGCTACGACGGCTTCCGGGACGGTGAGAGCGCGGCTTCGGCGGCCGTGCTGCTTGCGCAGGGGGCGGAACTGCTCAGTGTGCTGGCCGCCGATGATCCCGACGAGTGGCTCTCGCTGGACGCGGAGGTGCGGGAGGTGCCCTGGCACCAGTGGGGCCAGGCGGAGCCCCTGCCTGCATGGGAGCACGCCTCCCCGCTGCCCGCCGATCTGACGCAGCTCGGCGAGTCCGGCCTCGCGCTCGCCCTTTGCCACCGCGACGGCCGCATCCGCGAGGCCGCGATACGCCGGGCGGGGTCGTATCCCGGTCTGCTGCCGCTCATCGTCATCCGCTGTTCGGACTGGGCCGCCCCCGTGCGCGAGCGTGCCCGGAAGCTGCTGCGCGATGCGCTGGACCCGTCTGCCGCCGTGACCCTCACGCCGCTGATCCTGCTGGTCGGGCGCCGCGACCGGGGCGGCTTCGGCGTCGAATTGCTCGGGGAGGCGCTGCGGCAGGCGCCCCTCGGCACGCTCTTCGCGCACCCCGACCGCAGCACGCGGCGGTTCGCCTACCGCCTTGCCGTCGAGCACGAGCGGCTGAGCCCCGCCGAACTGGCCCGAGCCGCCGCGCGCGACCCGGACACCGTGATCCAGGATCTGTGCGCGACGGCGGCGCTCACGACCCTGCGGGACACGGATGCCGACTCCGCCGACGTGCTCGAACCGCTCCTGACGGCACGTCCGCCCCGCGTCCGGTCGGCCGGGGTCACCGCGCTGCGGCGGGCGGGGCAGCCGCAGCGGGCAGAAGCCTTCCTCGACGACCGGTCCGCGCAGGTCCGTGCCTGCGCCCGGTACGTCGTACGACAGCACGGCGGCGACCCGACGGCCTGGTACAGGTTGCGGTGCGCGACGCCCGACGACCCCGCGCTCGCGCCCGGCGCGGTCATCGGCCTCGCCGAGTGCGGCGAGCGCGCGGACGGCGCGCTGCTGCGGCCGTTGCTCGTACATCCCGCGGACGGGGTACGGGGGCAGGCCGTGGCCGGGCTCCGGGTGCTTGACCTCGCGGACACGCAGCTGCTGCGGCCGCTGCTCGACGACCCGGCCCCCGGCGTCGTACGCCGGACGACCGAAGCCCTGCTGCCGTCGGCCCGCCAACTCCCCGCCGACTGGCTCCTGGAGCGCATCGCGCCCGAGCGGCCCCGGCACATCCGCGTCGCCGCTTTCCGGCTGCTCCACGCCCACGGCGGGGTCGTGGCGCTGCGGGCGGCGGCCGGGCTCGTGGACGACCCCGACGTGAAGCTGCGCACGTGGGCCGCGCAGTCCGCGCAGCGCTGGCATCCGTCGGCGGACGTCCGGCGCGGGGACCCGGAGGTGGGCGGGCTGCTCGACCGGTGCCGCCACCTCTTCAGCAGGCATGTCCTGAAGCGGCGCAAGTGGGCGGCGGGACTGGACGACTGACGGGGGCTCAGCCCCTCGCCGGACGGTGCCGCGCACCCCGCCCCGCAAGCGGAACCCGGCACAACGTCCGATATACGAACCCTCCTTTCCGGATTCTGACCGGATTCGTGCCTTGACTGCGCGTCGCGCCACCCTCAATATCAGGCAACGCACTTCGCGCCATGCACACGTCACGTCAGCACAGCACAGCTCCAGCGCCCTGCGGCATCCGCGTCGCAGGGCGTCAGTACGTTCCGTCCCCCTTGCTGTTCGGAATTCGGAGCCCCACATGAGAATCTCCAGATCCGCCATGCCCCGCGCCCTGAGACGGGCCACCGCGGGCGTCGCCGCCCTCGCCGCCGCCGGCCTGATCGCGGCCACCGCGCCCGCGGCCATGGCGGCCCCGTCCCCGACGCTCGCGGCCCCCGACATACCGCTCGCCAACGTCAAGGCGCACCTCTCCCAGTTCCAGTCCATCGCCACGGCCAACGGCGGCAACCGCGCCCACGGCCGCCCCGGCTACAAGGCCTCGATCGACTACGCGAAGGCCAAGCTGGACGCGGCCGGATTCACCACCACCGTGCAGCAGTTCACGTCCAGCGGCGCCACCGGCTACAACCTCATCGCGGACTGGCCGGGCGGCGACCCGAACAAGGTCCTGATGGCGGGCGCGCACCTGGACAGCGTCTCCTCGGGCCCCGGCATCAACGACAACGGCTCGGGCTCTGCCGGCATCCTGGAGACCGCGCTCGCCGTCTCGCGCGCACAGCTCCAGCCGACGAAGCACCTGCGGTTCGCCTGGTGGGGCGCGGAGGAGCTGGGCATGGTCGGGTCGAGGTACTACGTCAACAACCTCCCCAGCACCGAGCGCGCGAAGGTCTCCGGCTACCTCAACTTCGACATGATCGCCTCCCCGAACCCCGGGTACTTCGTCTACGACGACGACCCCACGATCGAGAAGACCTTCAAGGACTACTTCGCGGGCCTGAACGTCCCCACGGAGATAGAGACCGAGGGCGACGGCCGCTCCGACCACGCCAGCTTCAAGAACGTGGGCATACCGGTCGGCGGCCTCTTCACCGGCGCGGAGACCAGGAAGTCCGCCGCCCAGGCCCAGAAGTGGGGCGGCACGTCGGGCACGGCCTTCGACCGCTGCTACCACTCGTCGTGCGACACCACGGCGAACATCAACGACACCGCGCTCGACCGCAACAGCGACGCCATCGCCCACGCGATCTGGACGCTCGGCACCGGGACCACGACCCCGCCCGGCGACTCGTACGAGAACACCGCTGACGTCGCCATCCCGGACAACGGCGCGGCCGTGACCTCGACGATCAACGTGAGCGGCCGCACGGGCAACGCCCCGGCCACCCTCAAGGCGGACGTCGACATCCGCCACACCTGGCGCGGCGACGTGGTCGTCGACCTGCTCGCCCCGGACGGCACGGCCTACCGCCTGAAGAACTCCAGCAGCAACGACTCGGCGGACAACGTCATCGCGACGTACACGGTCAACGCGTCGAGCGAGACGGCGAACGGCGCCTGGAAGCTGCGGGTACAGGACGTGGCGGCCCAGGACACCGGCTACATCAACAGCTGGAAGCTGACGTTCTAGAGCTTCCGGAACGTTCCGGAGCGGCCCGGAGCGGCCCGGAAACACCTCGGCGCCCGGCCGCGTCTGGCGCTGCCGGGCGCCGGGATCGTGAACGGACGCTCAGCCCTCGTCGGGCGTCAGCGTCAGCGAGATCGAGTTGATGCAGTACCGCTGGTCCGTCGGTGTCGCATAGCCCTCGCCCTCGAATACGTGGCCGAGGTGCGAGCCGCAGCGGGCGCAGCGCACCTCCGTGCGGACCATGCCGTGCGAGGAGTCCTGGAGGAGTTCGACCGCGTCCGTGTCCTTGGGGTCGAAGAAGCTCGGCCAGCCGCAGTGCGACTCGAACTTCTCCTGCGAGGTGAACAGCTCCGCGCCGCACGCGCGACAGCTGTAGACGCCCTTGGTCTTGGTGTCCGTGTACTCACCCACGAACGCGGGCTCCGTGCCCGCCTGGCGCAGGACCGCGTATTCCGAGGGGCTCAGCTCCGCGCGCCACTGCTCGTCCGGCTTCTCGACGTCGTACGACATGAGACTGAACCCCTTACTGCTTCGATGTGCTGCTTCGCATTAACGCTCGGACAGCTCGGCCAGGATCTGCGGGCCGAGGTCCGTGACGTCGCCCGCTCCCATGGTGAGAACGAGATCACCGGGCTTCGTCATTCCCGCGACGGCCGCCACGGCCCCGGTCTTGTCGTGCGCGGCCCGTACATCGGCGCCCGCCGCCGCGGCCGCGTCGATGATCAGGGCGCTGGTGATGCCGGGGATCGGGTCCTCGCGGGCGGGGTAGATGTCGAGGACGACGGATGCGTCCGCGAGGGCCAGGGCCTGGCCCATCTCCTTGCCGAGCTCCTGCGTGCGCGAGAAGAGGTGGGGCTGGAAGAGGACCAGGATGCGCGCGTCGCCCGCGGAGGAGCGCATGGCCTCCAGGTCGGCCGTCATCTCCGTGGGGTGGTGCGCGTACGAGTCGATGACCTGGACGCCCGCCGCCTCGCCCTTGAGCTGGAGGCGGCGCTTGACGCCGGTGTACGAGCCGATGGCCGAGGCGAGGTTGTGCGCCGGGATGCCGAGGGCGATGCCCGCGGCCAGGGCGGCCACCGCGTTGTGGGCGTAGTGCCGGCCGGGGACGGAGACCGTGAAGGTCAGGAACTTGCCGTTCAGGACGACCGTGACCTCGCTGGTCAGGCCGCGCGCGGTGATCTTGTGGATGCGCAGGTCGGCACCCTCGGACTCGCCGTACGTGACGACCTTGAGGTCGCCCGCCGCGCGCACGCGCTTGGTCAGCTCCGCCGCGCCCGACTGGTCCGCGGCGATCACCAGGGTGCCGCCGGGGACGATCTTGCCCGCGAAGGTCTCGAAGGACTCGTAGATCTCGTCCATCGACGCGTAATTGGCGTGGTGGTCGAGCTCCACGTTCAGGACGATGGCGACCTCGGGGGCGTACTTGTGGAAGCTGCGGTCGCTCTCGTCCGCCTCGGCCACGAAGATGTCGCCCTCGCCGTGCAGGGCGTTCGAGCCCGGCGCGTCCAGGTCGCCGCCGATCGCGTACGAGGGGTCGAGGCCGAGGGTGGAGAGGGTGACCGCCAGCATCGAGGTCGTCGTGGTCTTGCCGTGCGTGCCGGCCACCGCGATCGGGCGCAGGCCCTCCATGAGCGAGGCCAGGGCGTCCGAGCGGTGGACGACCGGGATGCCGAGCTCGGTGGCGCGGGCCAGCTCGGGGTTGTCGGCGCGGATGGCGGAGGAGACGACCACGCAGCTCGCGTCGGACGCGAGGTGCGCGGCGTCGTGGCCGATGTGGACCGTGGCGCCCAGGGTGCGCAGGGCCTCGGCCGTGGCCGACTCCCGCGCGTCGCTGCCCGCGACCTTGGCGCCGCGCTGGGCCAGGATCTTGGCGATGCCCGACATTCCGGCGCCGCCGATGCCGATGAAGTGCGGTCGGTCCATGGCGGTGGGCAGGCCGGGTGCCATACGTGTGTCTCCCCAGGGGTCCAAGAATTACGGCAGATGAGCAGGGCCAGACTATTGCCTCGCATGGACACCGGGCACATCCGCGCCCCGTAAGGGGCGCGGGGAACTGCGCGACCAGTCCCCACCGGACCCGCAGATCAGTCCTCGGCGTGAGAGAACAGCTTCAACACGGGTACGCCCACCTTGTGCCGGGCACGGGACGCCCAGTCCCGGTGGAAGAACTCCTCCACGTAGTGGGGATCGGTCAGAACGATGACCTCATCGGCGTCCGCCTCATCCACCAGCTGCTTCAACGCATCGAGCGGATGATCCTCGATCAGCTGCCCAAGGGCCTCGCAGCCCGCCGCGCGCAACGCCGTCAGGGAGACCTCCAGGGCCCGCTGCGCGGGTGCCGCCGCCGCCTGCCCTTCGGGGACGTCCCCTTCCCGCGCCGCCTCGTCGATCTCTCCCAGGGCCACGTCGTCGATGGCCCGCAGCAGGCGGTCGGCCTGATCACCGCGCGGCTGGAGCAGCACCCGGAAGGTGACCGGCTCGTCGCCGTGCAAGGTGGTGACGAACTCCACGTCGGCGGAGGTCAGGGCCTTCTCGATCATCAATACGCTTGTGAACACGACAGGCGCCCTTCTCATCCGTGGGCCGCCGAGAGTCTGTCTCGACAGCCCCTGCGGAAACCATCCTGCCCCGTTGCCGGACGGGGTCTGCGACTTTTTGTGTGCCCTGCGGAATCAAAACGGTACGGATGAGTCCGCTGTTTGTCAGGTTT
>NZ_JBNNJZ010000432.1:4079-6969 GCF_050270335.1 Streptomyces sp. NPDC059900 | reverse complement strand
CCAGTCTCCTGTGCCGGGGTCCATGAGCTGGGTGGTGGAGGCGTTGGTCAGCTCCGTGCCCAGTTCGCCCGTGAGCCAGTACGTCAGCAGGTCGGGGATCAGCAAGAGGTGCTTGGCGGCGCTGAGTTGAGCCGTCTCATGGGCGGCCAGGAGTTGGTACAGGGTGTTGAAGGGGGCGTACTGGACTCCCGTGGTGGCGTAGAGCTCGGTGGCCGGGAGCGTCGTCCACGCCTTGGCCGCGATGCCCTCGGTGCGGGGGTCGCGGTAGTGCACCGGGTTGCCCAGGAGATTGCCGTCGGCGTCCAGGAGGCCGTAGTCGACCGCCCAGCCGTCGATGCCGACGGAGGTGAGGGGGGCGGAGCCCGCGGCGCGCAGGCCGTCGAGGATCCCGGCGTAGAGGGAAAGGATGTCCCAGTGCAGGGTGCCTGCCGTGCGGACCGGGCGGTTGGGGAAGCGGTGGGCTTCCTGGAGGTCGAGGGTGTCGGGGCCTGCGGTGCCCACCATCACGCGTCCGCTGGAGGCGCCCAGGTCGATGGCGGCGAAGCGGTGCTGCGAGCGGGAGTTGGAACTGGTGCTGGCGCTCGTACTCGTGCGGGTGCTGGGGTTGAGGTTGGGCATCGGAGCTCGCAGGGGTCGAAGGGCGAGAGTGGGTGTGGGTGCGGGTGCGGGTGCGGGTGCTCGGTGGTCGGGTCGCTTCGTGGCCGGGGCGCGGATCGCGCCGGTACGCACTCGCCGTCGCGGTCTGCCCGCCCGGCCGCTGCGGCACCCAAGCGCCGCGTGCCGCGCTCCGGGCGGACATACCGGCACGTCCCTCCGGCCGGGAGTGCTGTCGCCGGCCGGAGGGGGCTGCGGTTACCTGAGGAAGGCCGCCGCGACGCCCGCGTCGACGGGTATGTGCAGGCCCGTCGTGTGGGTCAGGTCGCCCGCCGTCAGGGCGAAGACCGCGTTGGCCACGTGCTCGGGGAGCACCTCGCGCTTGAGGAGGGTCCGCTGGGCGTAGAACGCGCCCAGGTTCTCCTCCTCGATCCCGTACGTCGCCGCGCGCTGGGCGCCCCAGCCGCCCGCGAAGATCCCCGAGCCGCGGACCACGCCGTCCGGGTTGACGCCGTTCACGCGGATGCCGAACTCGCCGAGCTCGGCGGCCAGGAGGCGGACCTGGTGGGCCTGGTCCGCCTTGGTGGCGGAGTACGCGATGTTGTTGGGGCCCGCGAACACCGCGTTCTTGGACGTGATGTAGATGATGTCGCCGCCCAGGGCCTGGTCCCGCATGATGCGGGCCGCCTCGCGCGAGACGAGGAAGGAGCCGCGGGCCATGATGTCGTGCTGCAGGTCCCAGTCGCGGGCCGTGGTGTCGAGCAGCGGCTTGGAGATGGAGATGCCGGCGTTGTTCACCACTAGATCGACTCCGCCGAAGGCGAGGACCGCGGCGGCGAAGGCGCCGGTGATCTGCTCCTCGGAGGTGACGTCCACGGGGATGGCGACGGCCTTGTCCGGGCCGCCGAGCTCCTGCGCCACGGCCGCGGCGTTCTCCGCGTTCAGGTCCGCCACCGCGACGCAGGCGCCCTCCGCGACCAGGCGGTGCGCGATCGCCTTGCCGATGCCGCTGCCGGCGCCCGTCACCAGGGCGACGCGGGTGGCCAGGGGCTTGGGCTCGGGCAGGCGCCGGAGCTTGGCCTCCTCCAGCGGCCAGTACTCGATGCGGAACTTCTCCGACTCGTCGATGGGGGCGTACGCGGAGACGGCTTCGGCGCCGCGCATGACGTTGATGGCGTTCACGTAGAACTCGCCCGCCACGCGCGCCGTCTGCTTGTCCTTGCCGAAGGAGAACATTCCCACGCCGGGGACGAGGACGATCGCCGGGTCCGCGCCGCGCATCGCCGGTGAGTCCGGGCCGGCGTGCCGGGTGTAGTAGGCCGCGTACTCCTTTCGGTAGGCGGTGTGCAGCTCCTTGAGGCGGGTGACGGTCTCATCGAGCGGCGCGGTGGGCGGCAGGTCCAGGACCAGGGGCCTGATCTTCGTGCGGAGGAAGTGGTCGGGGCAGGAGGTGCCCAGGGCCGCGAGGCGCGGGTGTTCGGCGGCGGCCAGGAAGTCCAGGACGGTGTCCGTGTCGGTGAAGTGGCCGATCTGGGGGCGGTCCTGCGAGGCCAGCGAGCGGATGTGCGGGGCCAGTTCGGCCGCCCGCCGGCGGCGTTCCGCGGTGGCGAGCGGAGCGTATGCGTTCAGGGCCGGGCCGAACGGGGCGGGCCTGCCGCGCTCGGCGAGGAATGCCTCCGCCGTGCGGATGATGTGCAGTGAGTTGCGCTCGCACTCCCGGGCCGTGGCGCCCCAGGCCGTGATGCCGTGACCGCCCAGGATGCAGCCGATGGCGTCCGGGTTCGCTTCCTTCACCGCGGCGATGTCCAGGCCCAGCTGGAAGCCGGGACGGCGCCAGGGCACCCAGACCACTGTGGAGCCGAAGCACTCGGCCGTCAGTTTCTCGCCGTCCGCGGCGCAGGCCAGGGCGATGCCCGAGTCCGGGTGCAGATGGTCCACGTGCGGTGCGTCCACCAGGGCGTGCATCGCGGTGTCGATGGAGGGGGCCGCGCCGCCCTTGCCGTGCAGGCAGAAGTCGAAGGCGCCGACCATTTCGTCCTCGCGGTCCGGGCCCGCGTACACCTCCTTGAGTGCGTGGAGGCGGTCGAGGCGCAGGACCGCGAGGCCCTCCTCGGTGAGGGTGCCCAGGTCGCCGCCCGAACCCTTGACCCACATCAGGTCGGTGTCCGCGCCGGTGACCGGGTCGGGGGCGGTGCCCTTCGCTGATGCGTTGCCGCCCGCGTAGTTCGTGTTGCGCGGGTCCGCGCCCAGGCGGTGGGAGCGGTCGAGGAGTTCCCTGACCCGCTCGTGCGTCCGT
>NZ_JBNNJZ010000432.1:0-4069 GCF_050270335.1 Streptomyces sp. NPDC059900 | reverse complement strand
CTCATGCCCCCCATCCGGCCTGCTCGCCGCCTACGCGGTCCTTGACGATCTGCTCCTGCCAGCCTGACTGCTGATACGCCCGCATGGGATCCGGGTCGAGCCCCGAGTCCTCCCTGACTTCTGCCAGTAGGGGACGGACGTCGGTGTTGAAGGCGTCCATCAGGACCGCGTTGGCGGCCAGCACGTCACCGGTGCGCTGGGCCCCGGCCAGCGCGTCGCCGTCGACGAGCAGCGCCTTGGCCGTGGCCTCCTGCACGTTCATCACCGAGCGGATGATCGCGGGGATCTTCGTCTCGATGTTGTGGCACTGGTCGAGCATGAACGCGGTGTCGGAGGTCAGGCCGCCGCCGCGGACGACCTCGTACATGATCCGGAAGAGCTGGAAGGGGTCGGCGGCGCCCGCCATCAGGTCGTCGTCGGCGTAGAAGCGGGAGTTGAAGTCGAAGCCGCCGAGCCGGCCCTCGCGCAGCAGGGTGGCGACGATGAACTCGATGTTGGTGCCGGGGGCGTGGTGGCCGGTGTCGACGACGACCTGTGCCTTGGGGCCGAGCTTGAGGCAGTGCGCGTACGCGGTGCCCCAGTCGGGGATGTCCGTGGCGTAGAAGGCCGGCTCGAAGAGCTTGTACTCCACGAGCATGCGCTGATCGTCGCCGAGGCGGTCGTAGGTCGTGCGCAGGGCCTCCTCCAGGCGGTCCTGGCGGCTGCGGATGTCGTCCTGGCCGGGGTAGTTGATGCCGTCGGAGAACCAGAGCTTCAGGTCGCGCGAGCCCGTCGCGTCCATGATGTCCACGCACTCGAGCAGATGGTCGAGTGCCTTGCGCCGGATCGCCGGGTCGGGATTGGTGACCGAGCCGAGCTTGTAGTCGTCGTCCTGGAAGACGTTGGTGTTGATCGCTCCGAGCCGCACGCCGCGCTCGGTGGCGTAGTTCGCGAGGGCGGCGTAGTCGTCGACCTTGTCCCAGGGGATGTGCAGGGCCACCTTGGGCGCCACGCCGGTGTGGGCGTGCACGCGGGAGGCGTCGTCCAGCTTTTCGCGGGTCGTGCGGGGGACACCTGGCTGCGCGAAGACCTTGAAGCGCGTACCGGAGTTGCCGTACGCCCAGGACGGGGTCTCCAGGGCCTGGGTGGTGAGTGCCGCTTTCACGGCGTCCTTGCTGGGTCCGGCGGTCATCGCGCAGCCTTCCGAAAGAGCGGTCGAATCGGGTCAGTTGGTGAAGCGGTGGGTGCCGGAGGCCGCGGCGAAGACGGCGCAGCCGTCCTCCATCCGCAGGAATTCCGCCGCGCCGTGCGTCACCTGGGTGCGCTTGTCTGCGGGGATCCACACCTCCGCCGTGGTGTTGGCGGGCAGGGTCAGGGTGAGACGGAAACCGTCGGCGTCCGTTTTCCAGTGGGTGGTGACCGGGCCGTAGAGCGCGTCGAAGGTGCCCTGTGCCTCGGTCACGCCGCCACCGGGGCGCGGGCGGACGAGGATCTTGCGGAAGCCGGGGTCGGCCGGTGCGATGCCCGCGATGTTCGCGTACATCCACTCGCCCACCGAGCCGTACGCGTAGTGGTTGAAGGAGTTCATGCCGGCGTCCTGGAAGCTGCCGTCCGGCTTGATGGAGTCCCAGCGCTCCCACATCGTGGTGGCGCCCTTGTCGATCTGGTAGCCCCAGCTGGGGAAGGACTTCTGGACCAGGAGGCGGTAGGCGACGTCTGTGTGGCCGGTGGCGGTGAGCACGGGCAGCAGGCGCGGGGTGCCCAGGAAGCCCGTCGACAGGTGCCATTCCTTGGACTTGATGAGCTCCACCAGACGCGCTGCCGCCGGTGCGCGGTCGCCGTCGGTGAGCAGGTCCATGGACAGGGCCAGGACGTACGCGGTCTGTGTGTCGCCCTTCACCCGCCCGCCGCCGGTCACGTATGCGGCGCGGAAGGCGTCACGGACGCTGCCGAAGAGCTTCTTGTACGGGGCGGGGTCCTTGCCGAGGACTTCGGCGGTCCGCGCCACCAGATCGGCGCTGTGCGAGAAGTAGGCCGTCCCGATGACGTCCTTGGGGGTCTCGTCCTGGATGTTGAGCCAGTCTCCGTAGCCCTCGGCGGGGCGCAGATAGCCGCTGCTGTGCTTCTCCAGGTAGTCGAGCCACTTCAGCATCGAGGACCAGGACTGTTCCAGGACGCGCTTGTCGCCGTACGCCTGGTACAGCGCCCAGGGGACGGTCACTCCGGCGTCGCCCCAGCCGGCCACGCCCTTGCCGACCGTGCCTACGAAGGGGGCCACGTCGGGGAAGGCCCCGTCGTCGGGCTGTCCGTCGCGCAGGTCGTCGAGCCACTTGGTCAAAAAGCGCGCCGATTCCATCGTGTAGGCGGCGGTGGGGGCGAAGACGTTGATGTCGCCGGTCCAGCCGAGCCGTTCGTCGCGTGCGGGGGTGTCGGTGGGCACGGAGAGGAAGTTGCCGCGCTGGCCCCAGGTGATGTTGCTGTGCAGCTGGTTGAGCATGGGGACGTTCGTCTCGAAGTCCATGGTGAAGGGCGCCGACGTGTGGATCACGCGGCCCGTCACCGCGTTCAGCGGCGGTTTGCCCGGGTAGCCCGTCACCTCGACGTAGCGGAAGCCGTGGAAGGTGAACCGCGGTTCGAACGTCTCCTTGCCGCCGCCCTTGAGGGTGTAGGTGTCGGTGGCGCGGGCGGAGCGCAGGTTGGTGGTGTAGACGGTGCCGTCGGGGTTCAGGACCTCCGCGTGGCGCAGCCGGACCTTGGTGCCGGCCTTCCCGGAGACGGTGAGGCGGACCGCGCCGACCATGTTCTGGCCGAGGTCGAAGACGAACACGCCGGGCTTGGGCTCGCTGACCTTCCGGGCGGCTATCTCGCTCTCCACGCGCGTGTGCCCGTCGATCTGGGCCACGACGGCGGCCTTGACCTTGTCCACGGCGTCGGCCGCGACCCACTTCGAGTCGTCGAATCCGGCGCGCGTCCAGCCCGCGGTCTCCAGGCGGGCGTCGTAGTCCTCGCCCGACAGGAGGTCGGCGGCGGTCACCGGGCCCGTCGCGGCGCGCCAGTCGGTGCCGGAGAGGACGCGGTCGGTCGTGCCGTCGGTGTACGTGACCTCCAGCTGGCCCAGGAACGCGGGCCGTTCACCGTACTGGTGCGGACCGAACATGCCGACGTTGCCGGCGTACCAGCCGACCGCGACCGTCACGCCGAGCGCGTTGGTGCCCGGCGTGAGCTGCTTGGTCACGTCGTACGTCTGGTACTGCACCCGCTTGTCGTAGTCGGTCCAGCCGGGCGCGAGGCGGTCGTCGCCGACGCGCTCGCCGTTGAGCCAGGCGTCGTAGAGGCCGAGGGCCGTGGAGTACAGCCGGGCCCGTGCGACGGTCCTGCCGGGCCGCAGGCGGAACTCGTGGCGCAGCTGGGCGGCCGGGCAGTGCTCGGGTACGACCTTGCCCCAGGGGCCCGAACCCCAGGCGGCGAGGACCTTCGAGGCGGCCCAGGAGCCGTCGTCGTAGCCCGCCGACCGCCAGTCGCCCGAGGGCTCCTTGTCGGTGGTCTTCCACGTGTCGTCGGTGGTCAGGGTACGCACGCCGTCGGCGGTCGTCAGCTCGAGCATGCCGAGCAGGCCGGCGGGCCCGGTGGTGGCGTTGGTGGCGGCGACGGCGATGACCGCGGCGCCGGGGCGCAGTTGGGCGGTCACGTCGACGACGGCGGGGCGGCGCCAGTTGTCGGCGGCGCTGTCCGCTTCGGTGTGCGCCACCTGCGTGCCGTTCACATACGCGGTGCAGCCGTCGTCGGCCGTCAGGACCAGGCGTGCCCTGGTGACCCCTTCGGGGACGTCGACGCGGCCGCGGAACCAGCGGGTGGCCGCGGGCGCGCTCGTCGCGGGATCGCCCTCGGGGAACCAGATCCACGAGGCGCCGTCCAGGGCGGGCGCGCCGACCAGGGCGGCGGGCGCGCCGATCCACCGCGCCGACCAGTCCTTCGCCGCGATGAGCCCGGTCTCCCACCAGGAGGCCTCGCTCCACTCGGAGGCCTTGCCCGCGGCGTCCCAGACCCGCACCGACCAGTAGTAGCGCGTACGGGACGTGAGGTCGGGGCC
>NZ_JBNNJZ010000431.1:0-6978 GCF_050270335.1 Streptomyces sp. NPDC059900 | reverse complement strand
CGCCGACACCGTGGGCGCGGTCTGCGCCTATCTCAACCTGCCGGCGGGAGCGAGCACGTCCACCGTGGAGTCCAAGACGAACTTCTTCCGCGCCGTGCGCTCGGGCAGCGCCCGCGCCGTGGCCCGGCCGCTGCACGCGGGCGGCACCTTCGTCGTCGTACAGACGGATGTCTACGACGCGGACGGGCGCCCGGCCGGGCAGACGACGCAGACACAGGCGGTCCTGGCGCCCCGGAAGGGCTGACGCGTCAGGCGTCGCGCTCGCGCCGGTGGTAGGTCTCCCGGGTGTGCTCGGTGTGCGCGCGCATGATCTCCGTGGCCTTGCGCTCGTCGCGCTCGGCGATCGCCGCGATCAGCGCCCGGTGCTCGATCCAGGACTGCTTGCCGCGCTGCCGCGCCACGGGCGTGTAGTACCAGCGCACCCGGCGGTCCACCTGCCCGGCGAGTTCGGCGAGCACGACATTGCCGGCGAGCTCCATCACCTTGGCGTGGAACGCGGCGTTGGTGGTCACCACCAGGTCGACGTCGCCGTCCGCGACGGCCTGCTCCCCCTTGGCGCACAGCTCTTCCAGGGCGGTGATCCCGGCGGTGCCCGTGTTGGCCGCGGCGAGCCGTGCGGCCTCCGCCTCCAGGAGCGTGCGGACCGTGAGCAGCTGGTCGGCCTCCTCCTCGGTCGGCTCGTGCACGAACGCGCCCTGGGCGGGGCGCAGATCGACCCAGCCCTCGGTGTTGAGCCGCTGGAGGGCCTCGCGCACGGGCTGCCGCGACACCCCGAGGTGCCCGGCCAGTTCGCTCTCCACGAGGTGCTGGCCGGGCTGGAGCGCGCGGGTCGTGATGAGCTCGAGCAGCGCTTCGTAGACCCGCTCGCGGAGCGGACCGGGCCGTTCGAGCTTGGGCACCGCTCCCTGCGGCAGTCCTGTGGACAACATCGCGGTCCCCTCCTCGACGATTGCCTTTTGTCTACAGTCTACTGAGCACAATGGCCAGCACCAGGGGGAGTTGGACCCGTCACACAGCCGGAAAGCGCTGATCCGCCCGGTGCGGAACCGCTGCGGACCCGCTACGGGCAGCGGATGACCTGGCCCGCGTACGAGAGGTTCCCGCCGAAGCCGAAGAGCAGCACCGGGTCCCCGTGGTTGATCTCGCCGCGCCCCACCAGCTTGGACAGGGCGAGCGGGATGCTGCCCGCCGAGGTGTTGCCGGAGTTCACGACGTCACGCGCGACGACCGCGTTGACCGCGCCGATCCGTTCGGCGAGGGGTTCGATGATGCGCAGGTTGGCCTGGTGCAGGACGACCGCGGCCAGGTCGGCCGGCGTCAGACCGGCCCGCTCGCAGGCCTTGCGGGCGAGCGGCGGCAGCTGCGTCGTCGCCCAGCGGTAGACGCTCTGCCCCTCCTGCGCGAAGCGCGGGGGCGTGCCCTCGATGCGCACCGCGTTGCCCATCTCGGGCACCGAACCCCAGAGCACGGGGCCGATGGCGGGCACGCCGCCCGGCTCGCACGCCTCGACGACGGCCGCGCCCGCGCCGTCCCCGACCAGGACGCAGGTGGTGCGGTCCGTCCAGTCGGCGACCTCGGACATCTTGTCCGCGCCGATCACCAGGACACGGGTGGCGCCGCCTGCCCGTACGGCGTGGTCGGCCGTGGCGAGGGCGTGCGTGAAGCCCGCGCACACGACGTTGATGTCCATGGTGGCCGGGGACGGGATGCCGAGGCGGGTCGCCACCCGCGCCGCCATGTTCGGCGAGCGGTCGATCGCGGTGGAGGTGGCGACCAGGACCAGGTCGATGGCGTCGGGCGTCAGGCCCGCGGCGGCGACGGCCTTGGCCCCCGCATGCGCGGCGAGCTCGTCGACCGGCTCCTCCGGTCCCGCGATGTGACGGGTGCGGATGCCCACGCGGGAGCGGATCCACTCGTCGCTGGTGTCGACCATGCCCGCCAGATCCTCGTTGGTGAGGATCTTGGCGGGCTGGTAGTGACCGACGGCGGCGATGCGTGAGCCGTGCATGAACGGGTCCCCCTTGGTGCCGGAGATGCGGGACCGTCCAGTCTGGTCAGCGACTCACCAGTAACAGGACACGTAAAGCGACAGGAAACGGGCGCGGGCTTTGGACACTTCTCATCATCGCGTCACCCGGTAAAAAGCTGGGTGGCCTTGTGTACGAGTTCATACACCCCATATGCGAGCGGAATGCCCACCCAGAGCCAGGCGCCGACGATCAGCGCCCGGCGGCGGGGCGGACTACTTGGCGGCGTGCTGGTCGGTGCCGTCATGGGTTTCCTCCTTCGGGTCCCTCGGGGCGGGGATGTGGTGGCGGGCGTGGACGGGACGGACGAACTCGTTCGCCACGAATCCGACGACGAGGAGTCCGATCATGATCGTGAGGGAGAGGCCGTAGAGCCCGGCCCCGCTCTTGCCCGCCTCTTCCTGGCGGTCGGCGACCCAGTTGACGATCAGCGGCCCGAGGACGCCCGCCGTGGACCAGGCGGTGAGGAGACGGCCGTGGATCGCGCCGACCTGGTAGGTCCCGAAGAGATCCTTCAGATAGGCGGGGATCGTCGCGAAGCCGCCTCCGTAGAAGGAGAGGATCACCAGCGCGCAGACGACGAAGAGCGGTTTGGAACTGTCCCCGAAGCCGGCGATCAGCAGGTACATCAGTGCGCCGACGCCCAGGTAGACGCGGTAGACGTTCTTGCGGCCGATCAGGTCGGACGCCGATGACCAGCCGATGCGCCCGGCCATGTTGGCGGCGGAGAGCAGGGCGACGAAGCCCGCCGCCGCGGCGGCCGAGACCGGCGTCGAGGTGTCGGAGAAGAAGTCGGTGATCATCGGCGCCGCCTTCTCCAGGATGCCGATGCCCGCGGTCACGTTCATGCAGAGCACGATCCACAGGCACCAGAACTGGGGGGTGCGCACGGCGGCCCGCGCGGAGACCTGCGGCCCGTCGAGCACCCCGGGAGCGCCGGGCGCCCGCGCGCCTTCCGTACGCGGAACCCGCACCAGGAACACGCCGAGCGCCATGAAGACGGCGTACGTGAGGCCGTGCACGAGGAAGGCGAGCGCGATGCCGTCGTTGTCCGTGCCGAAGGAGTCCAGCATCTGCGCCGACCAGGGCGAGGCGATGAGGGCGCCGCCGCCGAAGCCCATGATCGCGATGCCGGTCGCCATGCCGGGGCGGTCAGGGAACCACTTGATCAGCGTCGACACGGGCGAGATGTAGCCGATGCCGAGTCCGATGCCGCCGACGAAGCCGTAGCCGAAGACGATCAGCCAGTACTGGCCGACCGCCGCGCCGAGCGCCGCTATCAGGAAGCCGGACGAGAAGCAGACGAGGGCGACCGTCATCGCCCAGCGCGGTCCGTTGCGCTCCACGAGCGTGCCGCCGAAGGCCGCCGAGAGGCCGAGCATCACGATGCCGAGCTGGAAGGGGAGCGCGCTCTGTGTGCCGCTGAGGTCGAGCGCGGATTCCAGCGGGGGTTTGAAGACGCTCCAGGCGTAGGCCTGGCCGATGGAGAGATGTACGGACAGGGCGGCGGGCGGTACTAGCCAGCGACTCCATCCCGGGGGTGCGACGGGAGGCTTCATGATCCCAAACAGTAGGAACCGACCGGGGAGTTGGGAAGGGGGTCAAGCCGATTCCGTCGACGGTATGCAATGTGCCGCGCGACCCCTTGCTGCCCCAACTTCCATACTGTAGACAATATTCCATCGACAGTCATGGCATGCGATGTCGAACCTCTGAGCCTTCTTCGGAACCCTCGACCGAACGGAGCGCGCCACCGTGAAAGTCGCAGTCCTCGGCGCCGGTGCGATCGGCGCCTACGTCGGAGCCGCGCTGCACCGCGCCGGTGCCGACGTCCATCTAGTCGCCCGTGGACCGCATTTGGCGGCCATGAGGCAGCACGGAGTACGTGTCCTCAGCCCGCGCGGCGATTTCACCGCACGGGCCCACGCCACCGACGACCCGGCCGACATCGGCCCCGTCGACTTCGTCTTCCTGGGCCTGAAGGCCAACTCGTACGCGGCGTGCGGGCCGCTGATCGAGCCTCTCCTGCACGACACGACGGCGGTCGTCGCCGCCCAGAACGGCATCCCCTGGTGGTACTTCCACCGGCACGGCGGTCCGCACGACGGCCACCGCGTCACGAGCGTGGACCCGGGCGGCGCGGTCAGTGCGGTGATCGCGCCCGAGCGGGCCATCGGATGCGTGGTGTACGCGGCGACCGAACTGGAAGGGCCGGGAGTCGTCCGGCACCTCGAAGGCACCCGGTTCTCCGTCGGAGAGCCCGACCGCTCGCGCTCCGGGCGCTGCCTCGCCTTCAGCGAGGCCATGCAGGCGGGCGGCCTGAAGTGCCCCGTCGAACCCGAACTGCGCGGCGACATCTGGATCAAGCTGCTCGGCAACATCTCCTTCAACCCCATCAGCGCGCTCGCCCGCGCCACCATGCGCGAGATGTGCCTGCACGGCGGCACCCGGCGCGTCATCGAGATCATGATGACCGAGACGCTCGCCGTCGCGGCGGCCCTCGGCTGCCGCCCCGACATCTCCGTCGAGCGGCGCCTGGCGGGCGCCGAGCGCGTGGGCGACCACCGCACCTCCACACTCCAGGACCTGGAGCGCGGCAAACCGCTGGAACTCGACGTGCTGCTGGCGGCCGTCGTGGAACTCGCGGAGATCACCGGGGTCCCGGTGCCGACGCTGCGCACCGTCCACGCCATCTCGGATCTGCTGGCCGACCGCATGAGGAGCGCGGCATGAACGAGACCACAGGGACAGGGAGCCCGGCATGAGCAGGAAACGCGACCGCTCCCCCAAGACGTACGCCCGGCTCACCCACCCCCTCGTACGCGACTCGCGCGACGAGCCGCTGCGCAGGGCGACCTGGGACGAGGCACTGACCCGCACGGCCGCCGGACTGCGCGAGGCGCACGGCGCGTTCGGGATGTTCTCCTGCGCCAGGGCGACCAACGAGATGAACTACGTGGCGCAGAAGTTCGCCCGCGTGGTGATGGGCACGAACAACGTCGACTCCTGCAACCGCACCTGCCACGCACCGAGCGTCGCGGGCCTGTCGGCGGCCTTCGGGTCGGGCGGCGGCACGTCTTCCTACGAAGAGGTCGAGCACACCGATCTGATCGTGATGTGGGGCTCCAACGCCCGCTTCGCGCACCCGATCTTCTTCCAGCACGTCCTGAAGGGGATCCGGAACGGCGCCCGGATGTACGCCGTCGACCCGCGCCGCACCAAGACCGCCGAATGGGCGGAGAGCTGGCTCGGCCTGAACGTCGGCACGGACATCCCGATGGCGCACGCGATCGGCCGCGAGATCATCCACGCAGGCCTGGCCAACCGGGCGTTCATCGAGCGGGCCACGTCCGGCTTCGAGGAGTACGCGGCCCTGGTCGAGCCGTGGACGCTCTCGCTCGCCGAGAAGGTGACGGGCGTACCGGGCGCCGCCATAAAGGAGTTGGCGCACGTCTACGCACGAGCCGAGCGGGCGCAGCTGTGCTGGACGCTCGGCATCACCGAGCACCACAACGGCACGGACAACGTCCGCGCGCTGATCAACCTCTCGCTCCTGACCGGCCACGTGGGGAGGTACGGCTCCGGGCTCCAGCCGCTGCGCGGGCAGAACAACGTGCAGGGCGGCGGCGACATGGGGGCGATCCCCAACCGCCTGCCCGGCTTCCAGGACATCCTCGACCCGGACACCCGGCTGAAGTTCGAGACGGCCTGGGACACGGTGATCCAGCCGCACTACGGACTGAACCTGACAGAGATGTTCGAGGCGATGGAGGAGGGCTCGCTCAAGGCCGTCTACTGCATCGGCGAGAACCCGGCGCAGTCGGAGGCGGACAGCGAGCAGGCGGTGCGGCGGATGCGCGCCCTGGACTTCTTCGTCGTACAGGACATCTTCCTCACGAAGACCGCCGAACTCGCCGATGTCGTGCTGCCCGCCACCGCCGCCTGGGCGGAGACCGACGGTACGACGACCAACAGCGAGCGGCGAGTGCAGCGGGTGCGCAAGGCCGTGCGGCCGCCCGGTGAGGCGCGCGAGGACATCGACATCCTCTGCGACCTCGCCGAACGGCTCGGTCACGACTGGAAGTACGCGGACGCGCAGGCGGTGTGGGACGAGCTCCGGTCGGTTTCGCCGGACCACTGGGGCATGACGTACGACCGGCTCGCGTCCCTCCAGGGCATCCAGTGGCCGTGCCCTTCGGAGGACCGGATCGAACCGAGCTATCTGCACGGGCGGTTGTGGGAGGCGGACCCTCAGCGGCGGGGTGTGCCCGCGCCCTTCGGGCTCGTCGCGCACGATCCGCCGGTGGACCTCACGGACGAGGCGTTCCCGATCCGGCTGACGACGGGGAGGCGGCTCGACTCCTACAACACCGGTGTGCAGAGCGGGAGTTTTGCCTCGCCGCTGCGGCGCGGTGAGTACGTCGAGCTGTGCCCGGAGGACGCGGAGCGGTACGGGGTCGTGGTCGGCGAGGAGGTCCGGGTGTCGTCGCGGCGCGGTGCGGTGACGGCGCCGGTGTGGGTGGACACCGGGCTTCGCCCCGGTCTGGCCTTCATGACCATGCATTTTCCCGACGAGGTCGACACCAACCAGCTCACGATCGAAGCCAATTGCCCCATCGCGGGCACGGCGGAGTTCAAGGCGTCGGCGATACGCATCGACAAGCTGACCATGTCGGCGACGTGACGTGACGTACTGGACGTGAGGTGACGTATGGATCTGCACTTCGGTGACAGCAAGCCGACGGACGAGGAGCGGGCGGCCGTCGACGCGGTGCTCGGGCCGCCGGAATCCGCGTGGGAGGGGGCCGATGACCGCAGCGACGCGGATCTGCGGTGGGCACGGGGCGGTCGTGCGGCGCGGGAGCGGCGGGATGAGTTGTTGCCGGGGTTGCACGCGCTCAACGACCGCGTGGGGTGGGTGAGCGAGGGGGGTCTGGACTACCTCTGCCGG
>NZ_JBNNJZ010000430.1:0-6987 GCF_050270335.1 Streptomyces sp. NPDC059900 | reverse complement strand
CCTCAAGAGGGCGTGAAGGGCCCGGCCGCAGGCTGTGGAAGGTTGGCGGCCGGGCCCGGTGAGTCCGAGGATGCGCCTCGGGAAGGCGGCCAGCGATACGCTTTCTGGGGCGCAGGCTGTATTTCCGCGTTTTGGTGTGGGTGGTGGCTAGGCGGCGTTGGCGGCGGTGCGCGACAGGGCGTCGGCGACGCGGGCGCCGACCCATTGGGCGACGTTGCAGGAGACGGCGTTTCCGGCCTGCATGGTCTGTTCGCCCTTGTTGCCGTGGACGGTGTAGTCGGCGGGGAAGCGTTGCGCGAGAAGCTGTTCGCGCGGCTGGATCATCCGGTAATGGCAGTCCTCCAGCAGCGGCGCCGGTGAGGCGATCGCTGCGGAGTCCCGCGTGCCGAGCGTGTGCAGCGGCTCGCCGGTGCTCTTGGCCGACGCGTTGCGGTAGGGGATCACCAGCCAGTGATGCCGCCCCTGGCCGGTGACGGTGTCGACCGGGTGGGAGACGGGACGGGCGGTGGCGTTGCGGCGCAGGGTGACGATGAACGAGTCGTCGGCCGGCGGCGGGGTCAGCAGCGCTTCGAACCCCTTGGGGTTGGCCAGCCGGGTGCGCATCGGCTTGGCGGTCGTGGTCGGCGTCGTGTTCCAGGTGCCGCCGGTCGGCACGAGCACCGCATCCCCGATCTTCACCGTGCGCGAGGCGAGCGGCGCTGTGTCGGCGGGTACGGCCCGCCCGTCGTGACCGCCGTGGTTGACGGTCAGCACCATCCGCCGGTCCCCGAGCAACGCCAGCCCGGCGCGGATGCGTTTGACCGTGTTCGCGGCCAGCGGGCGCAGCTTGTGCGCGGCCCGATCGCCGATGCGGACCCCCAGGTTCGTCCAGTCGATGATGGAGGCGGCCGGGCGCACGTAGGGCTCCACGATGGCGTGGCGGCAGCGGGTGTTGGGGCAGCGGTAGTCGTACTGCTGCTTGTACTTGCCCACCCGGCGCCCGTTGCGCCACGACTGGACGGCGAACACGTCCTCGCCGCACTGAGCGCACCACGCGGGCGGGGAGGGCTTGAGGTCGGGCAACGGGATGCCCTTGCGGGTGAACACGACATAGATCCGGTCGCGCCACTGCGGCGCCGGGTCGTTGTCGTCCCCACCGACGTGAGCGGAGGACGCTGAGACGATCTGGCTGTTGTAGCCGAGCATCTCCATCCCACTCCGCCACCAGTCGAACAGTTCCCAGTCGGCCACGAATTCCAGGACGTTTTCGCACAGCACCGCCTGGTAGCGGTGGACCTCGGTGGCGCGGATGACGTCGTAGGCGGTGGCTCGGGTGCGTTCCCATGCCGCGTCCGCGACGCTGCCGTGCTCCTCCAGGTCGAAGGCGAGCTGGCCGTGGGTGCGCTTGCGCCCACCGGCCGGGGAGATCTCGGTGCAGATCGGCGAGGCCCACAGCACGTCGGTGCGGGGCAGGCGCCGCATGTCGTAGTTGTTGACGTCCGCGCACAGGTGGTCGGCGTCCGGGTGGTTCGCGGCGTGCGTCTCCACCGCGCGCTGCCAGTGGTTCGCGGCAAGGCGCAGGTCGTACCCGGCGGCGACCAGCCCGGTGGACGAGCCGCCCGCGCCGCAGAACAGATCAGTGAACGTCAGGCCCATGCCCAACTCCTCACAGGGTCGGTGGTTCACAGCTCGAACAGGCCCGGTGCCTCAGTGGCGGGGGCGGCCGTCCGGCGGGCGGCGCGGGCGGCGGCGGTGTGACATCCCGGGCACCACGCCAGCAGCTCGGCGGCGGGCAGCGCGGCGGCGGCCACCGCGCTGGTGAGCGGGTTGGCGGGTGCGGCGATGAGCCGCACCCGGTGGCCGTGCTTGCTGGTGTAGGCGTCGTGCTCGTGCGGGCAGCGTCCGCCGCCCTTGAGGTGCGGGTTGCCGCATGATCCGGTGCACTGGCAGCGGAACCCGGCCGCCTGCATCACCGGCCGCCAGGTGGCGATTGCGGTCAGTGGCTCGCTCATGCCGCCACCTCCCCAGCCGTGGCATCGCCGCCAACGGCGGAGGTGTCGACGGCGTGCAGCGGCCGGTCGGCGCGCTCCGCGGTGAGGACGTCGCGCACCTGCCGCGCCTGCTTGGCGCCGCAGCGCAGGCCCTTGCGCAGCGCTTCGGCGTTGATGTCCGCGTCCGCCCACGACGTGGTCAACTTCCGCGCCTCCACCGTCAGCTCATCGAGCGTGCGACGGGCGGGCGCCTTGGTGGGGCGGCGGCGCGGCGCGGCCTGCTTGCGGGGCGCGGGCGCCGCTGCGGGCGTCTCCTGCTCCGGCTCCTGGTGCTGTTCCGGCTGCTCAACTACCGGTTCCGCGCCGGGGGTCAGGTCGCCGAGCTTGAGCAGGACGCGGGCGCGTCGTGGCGTCTTGGAACGCCACTTGCGGCCGTGCTGCTCGCGCAGGTCGGCGCGGGCCAACTGCCGCTGGCGTTCGCGGGTGAGCGCGTCGACGTAGGAGGTGATCTCCCACAGCGTCATGCGCCGCCACAGCGTGAACGTCGGCCACGGGGCGAGCAGCCACCGGGTCCAGCGGATCTTGTCCATCCGGCGGCCGGTCACGGCGCCGATGCGGACGGCGTAGATGTGCGCGCCGATCTCGGAAAAGACCACCCACAGCAGCGGCATCGTGCCGTGCGCCAGTTTGGCCCACATCCCCTGTCCGGCGGCGATGTTCAACCCGCAGGTGACCAGGGTGAGCAGCCAGGGCACGAACCGCACCCACGCGAGTCCCATGTCCATGCGGATCAGCAGCAGGTTGGCGACGGTGAACACCGGGATGGCCACGTCGATACCGACGGGCAGCATCCACGGTTCGGCGAAGCCCCACCGCAGGGCGGCCGAGGAGACGGCGTCGAAGGAAGCGAGGAAGCCGAGCGAACCGACGCCGGCCGCAGCTGCGGCACCGACACCGGCCAGTCCGAGTTCCGGGCGCGTCAGCGGCGGGATCGCCGGGCGTTCGGTCGTGGTCGTGGCGCTCACGCCGCCACCTCCCCAGTGGTCACGATGTGGGTGAGGCCCGTCATGGCGGCGATCTCGTCGCCGGTCAGCCTCGTGTTCTCGTCCATCGCGTGGGCCACGGTGCGGATCTCGCGCCACAGGTGCTTGACCTTGCGGCGGGCCATGCCGCGCACCATCGACCACGACTTGCCGCCCTTGGGCGCGCTGTCGGCACTGATGCGCAGCCCGAGCGCGGTGAGGGTGTCGATGGCCTGCTCGCGGTCGTGGACGGCGGCGCAGGCCAGGGCCCGTTCCGGCGTCCACAGGCGGTAGGTCATCAGGTAGTCGACGTGGGCGACCTGTCCGGCCGCGAACATCGCGGCGAAGCGCCAGGGAGGGGTGTCGTTTGCATGACTCGCGGTGTTGCCGGTGACCGCCCACCCGCCCTCTTCGGGCTCCCAGGCGATGACCTCGCTGGCGTGCACGGTCATGCCGTAGGCCATGGCGAGCACGGCGTGCCCGGCCTCGTGAAAGGCCATCCCCAGCCGGGCTTGTTCGTAGGCGAGGGTCATGGCGTGGAACGGCTTGGGGCGGCCGGTGTGGTCCGTGAGCAGTTCGGGCGCGGGAGCAGTGGTCATCATGCCGCCACCGCCTTGCGGGCCCACTTACGACGGGCGGTCGGCCGCTTCAGCGGGACGACGTGGAACAGCTCCGGCGCGTACGCCTCCACCGCCTGCGCCGCGACGCGGACCGCGTCGTCGGGCATGGTCGGGTTCTCGGCGAGGATGTCGCGGGCCGCGTCCAGGCGGGCCGCGCGCTCCATCTCGCTCTCGCCGTGCTCCCCGAGCCACAGCTCAAGAGGGGTACCCAGGGCGAGTTCGACGAAATCGATGTCACTGACGGCCTCGTGGCCGCCGATGTAGCTACGCATGATGACTCCTGGAAATGGAGGGATGGAAGGAAACCGGGGAGAGCGCAGGCTTTGGCGAGACGGCGCACGCCCCCCGAGGGGCGGGGGAGAGGTCAGACGGTGGCGATGATGAGCGCGGCGACCAGTAGCCACAGGTGGTGGAAGGACTGGTCCAGGGCGTACGCGCCGGTGCCGATGTGCGGGTTGTCGTCGCGGCCGGGGCGCGGGGCACCGAGCCGGTAGAACTCGGCCTTACCGGTGACCTTGGCCAGCCACGCGAGGGTGCTGCGGCGGTCGGCCCACCAGTGCGTGGCGGCGTCGAGGCCCAGCCCCAGCAGCAGGCCGAGCACGGACGCGGGGAGGTTCAGCAGCCACAGGACCGGCAGTAACAGCACGAGCTTGGTGGCGGTCAGGGTGGCGACGTGCCGGGCGCCCGCGAGGCGTCCGACCCAGCCGGGACGGCCCTTGTGGGCGGACTGGCAGGAGGTCTGCACCCAGTGATCGCCCACGCTGTGGGCGACGTACAGGGCGACGAACACGGCAGCGAAGACAGCAGCCATCGGGCAACTCCTCGAAAGGGAAGGAAGAGCGGGGGCGATACAGGTCTTTGGTGGGAGGCGACCGGCCCCGGCTGGAAGTCCGGACCGGTGGAGCGGTCCGGTCGTGCCCCGGCCGGGAGTCGAACCCGGCCTTGCGACCATCGGGGCGGTACTGCGGTCAGGCAGTGGCGCAGGTTCGGCTAGAAGGTGAAGGTCACGTCGCCATTGGCTTGGACAGTGCCGCTGTAGCGCTCGCCGTGCACGACGGTCGTGTCCTGCGTGGGCTGCTTCTGGGTGGCTGCGTTGATCGCGTCGGCCTGTTTCAACGCGGCCTGCATGCGCGCTTCGTGCTCTTCGGGGGTTTCGTTGCGGCTCACGAGCGATCTCCTCAGCGGTGGCGGGCGGTCGACGGGTGGGTGTCAGTTGCGTGTGTCGCGGCGCTGTACGAGCTGGATGGCCATGCGGGGGAAGTCGGCGATGGCGTCGAAGTCGGCGAACGTCACGCCGTAGGTCTCGATCCCCCGGAGCATGCCGTGCAGGACCGACGCGGCGTCCGCCTTCTGCGCCGGGGTCGGCTTGTGACTCGGGGCGAACTGCGCCGCAGCGGAAGTGATGCGGGCGGCGATCTCGTCAATCTGGTGCTGGTCCACGGTGCGTCCTCTCGGAAGGGCTCGGGACTGTCCCGGCTCTCCGCGGCCCCGGCATGGCCGGGACCACAGAGAGCCGGTCAGCGCCACCAGCTCTTCTTTGGAACGCGGTTAGGGCATCCGTTGACCATGTGGCTGATACACGGCGCGCAGTCCTCGCCGGGGCCGAGACGGCGATGGATGCTCTTGTCGTAGGCGTGCTGCCAGCACTGCGGGCACTCGCCCGGAGGCGTCTCGTTCTTCGGCATTACGGGCTCCTGAGAGGGAGGGACTGGAGGGGCCTGGAGGGGCGCAGGCTTGGCGAGACGGCGCCCGCTCCGGCGTGGAGAAGGAAGGGTCAAAGACCCGTGCTGCGATTCCTCATCAAGCGGGCAGGCTGCTGCGGCGACAGCCGGCGTCCTGCCCGCATGACGAGTGACGGGAAGCCCGTCACTGTCGGGTCCGCGGTTCCGTGCGCGCCTCAACCTCCCTTCGTGTTCGGCGCGTGGTTACCGCGGTCACTCAGTCGCTACTCGCTGAGCTGATCTCCCATCCCTCGCGGGTGTCATGGACCGGGTGCAGCCCAACCACCGGGGTCCCCGCGATCCGATCCCACGGGGACTCTCCCGAGGGCCAGACCAACGGCTTAGCCGATGACACCGATCACTCCGTGAAGACGCCGGACTTTTACGTCTCCCCTGCCGCTCGAACCGCGTGCAAGCGGGTCCGACGGGGTCTTACGCACCGGGAGCGGAACGCGATCCCTTCATCTGGTGCGCACCAGAAGACTGGCATCTGGTGCGCACCAGAGTCAAGGAGGTTCGCCGTTCTGGTTGGTGATCCCTTGTCGCGGTGCATCTCCAGGAGACCTTTGGAGGGGGGGTGGCGGTAGCCAACAGGACTTAACTTCCGCCCTGTTAACCCCTGTTGAGCTGCGATGATGTGAGGCACCATGGAGGAAGCCATGATCGGTACTAACGGCGGGCGGTGGCCTGTGAGTTCAGGACTTCGAAGCGCGCGGGCGGCGCGTGGTTGGTCTCAAGAGCGACTGGTCCGCGAGATCGAGCAGTACGCCCGGCGGAACCTTGCTGACGTGGCCTCAACCGCGAGTTTGCGGGTGTACGTGTCCGAGTGGGAGAACGGCAAGCGCTCCATCTCGGACCGGTATGCGGGCATTCTGCGCAAGTTGCTCGGTGTCACCGACGCAGAGTTGAGGGAAGCCGCCAGCGCTCCTGTGGCTTCTGTGGCGGATGGATATGACGACCTGCTCGGCAGGATCGACTCGGCCGCCTGTGTCAGTGAGTCCATGGTGAGCGCGTTCAACGCTCAGACTGAGTTGCTGCGCACGATGGACCGTCAGATGGGTGCGGCTGGTCTTGTCGACCAGATGACTGGGCATCTCGCAGCTCTTGAGGATGCGCTGAACTTTGCCGTGCTGCCGTCCGCGCGTCGCCCCGTAGCGCTTGCACTCGCCGGGGCGTCGACCCTTGCCGCGTGGCAGGCGATCGACTCCGGGGCGGTCGAGCGAGCATGGCGGCATTACGAACTCGCAAAGCGCGCCGCACGGGACGCTGAGGCTCCTATGTATCTAGCGCATGCGATGGGGGAGCAGGCATTCGTGCTCTGCGAGGCTGGTAGGCCCGCCCTCGGGGTCGAGTTGGTTCGAGATGCTCAGCGCATTCTGGGAAAGGGCGGATCACCTCGCCTTTGGGCCTGGCTCCGTGCCACAGAGGCGGAGTTGTGTGCTCACGCAGGAATGGTTGACGATTGCCATCGGGCCCTAGAGAAGGCAGTGGATTGCATTCCTGGTGGCCTTGAGGATCGGGACCCCGACATGTTGAGCATCTTCCTCAATGGCTCACATCTCGCCCGTTGGCAGGGGAATGTGCTTGGCCTGCTCGGCGATGGGGGTGCCGTGACCAGCCTCTACGACGCACTGAAGGGGATGGACCCCACATT
>NZ_JBNNJZ010000429.1:0-6997 GCF_050270335.1 Streptomyces sp. NPDC059900 | reverse complement strand
GCCGGGCCTGACCCGGTCAGGAAGGCTCAGATGCCGCTCGTCAGGACCCGGTCCGGTGTCAGGGGGAGTTCCCGCAGCCGCCGGCCGGTCGCGTGGTGCAGCGCGTTGCCGATGGCCGCGGCTGTCCCGACGATGCCGATCTCTCCGATGCCCTTGCTGCCCATGGGGTTGAGGTGCGCGTCGTCCTCGTCGATCCAGTGCGCCTCGATCGCGGGTACGTCCGCGTGCGCCGGTACGTGGTAGGCGGCGAGGTCGGCCTCCGTGAAGTCGCCGAAGGCCGCGTCCATCGTGCTGCCCTCGGTCAGCGCCATGCCCAGGCCCATCGTCATCGCGCCGATGAACTGCGAGCGCGCCGTGCGGGAGTTGAGGATGCGCCCGGCCGCGTAGACGCCGAGCAGCCGGCGCACCCGTACCTCGCCGGAGACGGTGTCGACGCCGACCTCGGCGAAGTGGGCGCCGAAGGCGTGGCGGGCGTAGTCGCTGTCCGCGTCGGCCAGGCCTTTCGTGTCGGCCGTGGCGCCGACGCCTTCCGGGGGCAGTTCCTGTCCTTGCTGTCCGGCCAGGCGCGCGGCCAGTTGCGTACAGGCCTCGTGGACGGCCCAGCCCCAGGAGGCCGTTCCCGAGGAGCCGCCCGCCAGCGAGGCGTCGGGCAGGTCGCTGCTGCCGATCTCGGTGCGGACCGACTCCAGGGGGACGCCGAGCGCGTCGGCGGCGACCTGGGCGAGCACGGTGCGCGCGCCCTGGCCGATGTCGGTGGCGTTGACGCGGACCACGAAGCTGCCGTCGGGGTAGGCGTGGGCGGCGGCCCGGGACGGCCCGACGACCACCGGGTACGTCGCCGACGCGACCCCGCTGCCCACCAGTACGGGCCCTTCGGAACGCGAACGGGGGCGCGGATCGCGCTCGGACCAGCCAAAGAGACGGGCCCCCTCGCGCAGGCACTCGGCGAGGTGGCGGCTGCTGAACGGCTTGGAGCTGTCGGGTTCCGTGCGGGTGTCGTTGCGCAGCCGCAGTTCGACGGGGTCGATGCCCAGACTCACGGCGAGTTCGTCCATCGCCGACTCCAGGGCGTACATGCCGGGCGCCTCACCGGGCGCCCGCATCCAGGAAGGGCTCGGCACGTCGAGCGGGACCACACGGTGGGTGGTGCGGGCGTGCGGCGAGGGGTACATGACGCGGGTGGCTGCGGCGGCCGTCTCGACGAACTCCTTCACGCGCGAGGTGTGCGTGGTCACCTCGTGGATCACTGAGGTCAGGGTGCCGTCCTCCCCGGCGCCCAGACGCACCCGGTGCAGGGTCGGCGCGCGGTGGCCCACCACGGCCGGCAACTGGCGCCGCGGCAGGACGAGTTTGACGGGCCGCTCGGTCACGCGGGCGGCCATGGCGGCGAGCACCACGTGCGGCCGGGGGGTGCCCTTGGAGCCGAAGCCGCCGCCGACGTGCTCGGAGACGATCGTGACCTGCTCTTTGGGCAGCGCGAAGAGGCCCGCCAGGACATCGCGGACGGTGGTGGCGCCCTGGCTGCTGTCGTGAGCGGTGAGCCTGCCGTCCTGCCAGTGGGCGGTGGCCGCGTGCGGCTCCATGGGGTGGTTGTGCAGCGGCGGCACCCGGTAGGCGACGTCGACGCGGGCGGGCGCGGCGGCGAAGGCGTCCTCCGCGTCGCCGCGCGTGTGCTCGCCCGAGGTGCCGTCCTCGTCCTCGGGCACATAGGCATCGGGGTGATCGGCCTTCAGGGTGACGTCGTGCGGTTCCTTCGCGTAGCTGACCCGGACGGCCGCGGCTCCTTCGCGTGCCGCTTCCAGTGTCTCGGCGACGACGAGCGCGACGTACCAGCCCCGGTGCGGGACGCGGGAGTCCTGGAGCACGGCGAGCGTGGCGTCGTCCGGCTTCTCCAGGCGCGGTGCGTTCTGGTGGGTGAGGACTTCGAGGACGCCGGGCACTTCCATGGCCGCGGTCGCGTCGACGGCCGTGACCGTGCCGCGCGCGATGGTGGCGGGCACCGGCCAGGCGTAGGCGCACCCCTCGGGGGTGTGCTCGGCGGCGTAGCGGGCGGCCCCTGCGACCTTCTGGGGGCCCTCCCTGCGCTCGGCGGGCGCTCCGACGGCGCTGGCGGTGTCCGGCATGGCGTACTCCCTGGAAGCGGGGGACGGGAAGGGGCGCGGGCTGTGGCCAGGAGGCTCAGGCCGGGCCGGCGAGGCGCCGCAGGACGTCGCGCCCGAGATTGCGGGCGAGCCGCACCTTGAAGGAGTTGTCCCGCAGCGGTTCGGCCGCGGCGAACTCGGCGTCCATGGCCTGCGCAAACGCCTCGTCGCTCGGCGCGCCGTCCAGCAGGGCCCGCTCGGCGTGCCGGGCACGCCAGGGCCGGTGGGCCAGGCCGCCGAACGCGATGCGCACCTGGCGTACGACGGAGTCCTCGACGTTGAGGACCACGGCCACCGAGGCGAGGGCGAAGGCGTACGAGGCGCGGTCGCGGGCCTTGCGGTAGGAGGAGGGCAGCCCTGCGGTCGAGGGCGGGAGCAGGACGCCGGTGATGAGTTCGCCGGGTTCGATCTCCGTGTCCACGTCCGGGCGGTCGCCGGGCAGGCGGTGGAACTCGGTGACGGGCAGGGTGCGCCCGCCCCGCACGCCCTGGAGCTCCACCCGGGCATCGAGCGCGGCGAGTGCGACGGCCATGTCGGAGGGGTGCGTGGCGATGCACAGCCGCGAGTGCCCGAAGATCGCGTGGTCGCGGTGGACGCCGTCGCGTGCGCCGCATCCGGTGCCGGGCTCACGCTTGTTGCAGGGCTTGCTCAGATCCTGGAAGTAGGGGCAGCGGGTGCGCTGGAGCAGATTGCCGCCGGTGGTGGCCACGTTGCGCAGCTGGCCCGATGCACCCGCGAGCAGGGCTTGGGCCAGGACGGGGTAGCGGTCGCGCACCAGCGGATGGGCGGCCAGGTCGCTGTTGCGTACCGTCGCGCCCGCGCGCACCGTTCCGTCGGGCAGCTCCTCCACCTCGTCCAGGGGCAGCCTGCTGACGTCGATGAGCCGTTCGGGGCTTTCCACGCCCAGCTTCATCAGGTCGACGAGGTTGGTGCCGCCGCCCAGATAGCGGGAGCTTGTGCGCCCGGCGTGGGCCGCGGTCGCTTCTTCGACGCTGTAGGCGCGTACGTACCGGAAGGGCTTCACCGGGTCACGTCCTCGACGGCCTCGACGATGTGCGGGTAGGCGCCGCAGCGGCAGAGGTTGCCGCTGAGCCGCTCACGGATCTCTTCCCTGGTCAGCTCCACGGGCGCGCCGGTGGCTTCGGCCGGGTCGGTCACGTGCGATGCGTTGCCTGCGGCGGCTTCGGCCAGGGCGCCGACCGTCGAGCAGATCTGGCCGGGGGTGCAGTAGCCGCACTGGAAGGCGTCGCGCTCCAGGAAGGCCCGCTGTACGGGATGCGGCTCCACCCCGTCCTCGGCGTGCAGCCCTTCGACGGTGGTGATGGCGCAGCCCTCGTGGGCGACGGCAAGCAGCAGACAGCTGTTCGCACGGCGCCCGTCGACCAGCACGGTGCAGGCCCCGCACTGGCCGTGATCGCAGCCCTTCTTGGCACCGGTGAGCCCCATCTGCTCGCGCAGGACGTCCAGCAGCGTGGAACGGTGGTCGACGGTGGGGCGGCAGGGATTGCCGTTCACCGTCAGGGGCACTTCCGAGCGGAACACATCGGTTCCCATGGCGCTCTGCTCCCTCGTCGAAGCGGGTCTGCGGTGTGACCGCGTAACCAGCCTGAGCCAGGACACCCATTCCGGCACGCCGGGCACGCGCAGCCGGCGCATCGCCGCACCTGCGCGGGCCGTACCGGGCGGATCCGGCGGACACGCGGCGCTCCGGCTGGTCCGTCCTGACCATCCGACGGCGGATCAGCCCGTGGTCCTCGCCGGATCCGAGCGAATCGGCCAGCAGCGCAGCGAGTTCGCGCACACCCTGCCGCAGCGGCCCTATCCCTACCCCTCCGACCAGGCGCTCGCAGTCCCTCACCCGCCCGGAACCGCCTGCGCGTTCTACCGCTCCAACAGCGTTGAGGGCCTGATCGAGCCCCCATCCTGAGAACGCATCGCACCCCACCGGGACCAGACCTCACGGAGGCTTTGATGCAGATCGCTTCGCTGCCGTACATCGACGAGCACGCGACGGTCATCGCGGCGGGAGCCGACGACGTCTGGCGCGCTCTGGGCGAGACACTGGAGAGGTCCTTCTCGCAGGCGGGTATGGCCCGCTACGCGAGGCTGGTGGGAGCCGTCGATCGTACGGCGTCCGGGCCGCGACCCCTTGCCGAAGGATCGACGTTGCCCGGGTTCGGCGTGGTTGCCGCGGTGCCGGGACGGGAGTTGATCCTCCAGGGGCGCCATCGTTTCTCGTCCTATGCCCTGATCTTCCGCGTCGAACGCCTCGGTCCGGGGCGCTCCCGGCTGCGCGCAGAGAGCCGAGCCGTCTTTCCCGGCCCGGCCGGCAGCGTCTACCGGGCTCTCGTCATCGGGACGGGCGGGCATGCGGTGGGGATGCGGCGCCTCCTGTCAGGGGTGCGCCGCCGGTCCGAGTAGCGCGTACTCACGGCTTGGAAAGGGTCGACGAAGTTCCACGGCGCCAGGTCACGGCCGGCTCCGTCCCGCGAGCCGGTGGTCAGTCTTCGCACCTGGGCGCGGACAGGATGCCCTCGATGCCGTGCAGGAACGTCTCGGAGATCAGCGCCGGGTCGAAGAGGCAGCCCGCTGCCATGGCTCCGTCCCGGAGCATGACGAAGTGCCGCCCCGCCGCGTCGGCGGGCGCGCAGCCGGCTTGGGACAGCAATTGCGTGACGGTCTCCAGGAACCACTGGCGGTGCGCCAGCACGGCCTGGTGGACCGGGTGCGCGGGGTCGGGATACTCGGCCACCGCGTTGAGGAAGGCGCACCCGCGGAACCCGGAGTACTGGATGCTCCCGGCGATGGACCGGCCGACGGCCCGGACCTTGTCGGCCGCGGGACCGTCCTCCGCGAGGGCGGCGGTGACCTGCGCCCGGATGCCGTGGTCGGCCTGCTGGAGGTAGGCAAGGATCAGCTCCTCCTTGCCCTTGAAGTGCCGGTAGAGGGTGGCACGGGTGACCTGCGCCTCGGCGATGATCCGGTCCACGCCGACGGAGTGGATGCCCTCGGAGTAGAAGATCCGGGTCGCCGTGTCGAGCAGGCGAGATCGAGCCTCGGACGTGCTCCCGCCTTCTGTGCGCGCGCTCATGGCGCCCACCGTATCAGCCCGATGAGGGAGAACGTTCGGTCTTGACAGTGCTGCGGCGGGCGCCCTTAGATGAGGACCAGAGCAAGAGACCGAACGTTCTCCCTCATCACCGGAAGGACCCCTCATGAACGCCACCCTCGCCACCCCCGCGCACACCACCGCAAGTGCCTCCACGGCCCTGCGCCGCCTGTATCTGGTGCGCTTCGCGTTCGCCGCCGCCTGGGCCGGCCTGCTGTTCACGTCCGCCGACACCCTGGGCGCCCTCGGCGCGACGCTGCTGGTGATCTACCCGCTGTTCGACATGGCGTGCGCCATCGTCGACGCGAGGGCCGCCCGTGCGAGCGGCGGGCCGGTGCGCGGCCTCTACGCGAACATCGCCCTCAGCGCCCTCACCACGGCGGGCCTGGCGGCGGCGGCAGCCTCCGGCATTCCCGCCGTCCTGCGGGTCTGGGGCGCCTGGGCCATCACCGCGGGCCTCGTCCAGCTGGTCGTCGGCGTCCTGCGGCGCGGCATGGGCGGCCAGTGGCCGATGATCGCCAGCGGCGCCATCTCCACCCTTGCCGGAGCCTCCTTCGTCGCGCAGGCCGGCAAGGCCGGGGCATCACTGAGCACCCTGGCCGGCTACGCCTTCCTCGGCGGAGTCTTCTTCCTCGTCTCCGCCCTCCGCCTGAACCGCACCACCGGACGCTGACCGGGCGAAGGGCCGGGTGGAGGGCCGCTCTTGAGTTCCCTGCCTTACGGCTTGCGGGCGAGGCCGCCGTGTTCGCCGATGGCTTCCGGGGTGGGGGAGTCGGGGTCCGGGCGCCAGAAGGGCACCGAGACGACTCCGGGGTCCAGGAGTTCCAGGCCCTCGAAGAACGCGGCGATCTGGTCGACGGGCCGCAGGAAGTACGGGACGGCGCCCGTTTCGTTGTAGGCGTCCTGGGCCTGTTCGTAGTCGGCGTCGGTGCCCCGGGAGCCGTCGTTGACCGAGAGATAGCTGCCGGAGGGCAGGCCCTCCATCAGGCGGGTGACGATGGCGCGCGCCTGGTCGTAGTCGGCGACGTGGCCCAGGATGTTGCTGAGGATCAGGGCGGTGGGCCGGGTGAGGTCGAGCGTCTCGGCCGCGGCCGCCAGGATGCGGTCGGGATCGGACAGATCGGCGTCGACGTACGCGGTCGCCCCCTCGGCGGTGGAGGTGAGCAGGGCGCGGGCGTGCGCGAGGACCATCGGGTCGTGGTCGACGTACACGATCCTGGTCCGGGGATCGAGCCGCTGGGCGACCTCATGGGTGTTGTCCACGGTGGGCAGGCCAGTGCCGATGTCCAGGAACTGGTCGATGCCCGCCTCGGTGACCAGGTAGGTGATGTTGCGGCGCAGGAAGGCGCGGCTGCTGCGGGCGATGGTGACGATGCCGGGGAAGACGGTGCTGTAGGCGTCGCCGGCCCCCTCGTCGACGGGGTAGTTGTCCTTCCCGCCCAGCCAGTAGTTCCAGATCCGGGCCGAGTGCGGCACCGATGTGTCGATGTTCTGCTGCGCCGCGGATCCGGGCGTCGTCGCGGGGTCGGTCATGGGTAGCGTCCGTCTTTCCACCGAGGCGTGAACTGTTTCACGCACAACTTAGGCCCCAACCATACGAATGAGTACACCAGTTCAGGTGTTCGGCGAGTTCCGCGACCTGAGGCGGGGCGCCTCCGGCCGCGATCCGGGGCGGAGCTGTCAGTTCCGCCCCTTTCGCCAGGCCAGCGCGATCCCGAGCACGCTGAGCAGGACGAGCGGGATCACC
>NZ_JBNNJZ010000428.1:0-7007 GCF_050270335.1 Streptomyces sp. NPDC059900 | reverse complement strand
ACCACAGGGCGTCCACGCCCAGTTCGGCGAGGTAGGGCAGCTTGGCCCGGACGCCGGCGAGGTCGCCGGTGCCATCACCGTCACCGTCCGCGAAGCTGCGTACGTACACCTGGTAGATGACGGCCGAGCGCCACCAGGAGGCATCGGTCGGCGATGTGTCTGCCACGTGAGGTTCCTTTCACCCCGGGGGTCAGCCCTTGAGGCTGCCGGCGGTCAGGCCGCTCATGATGTTGCGCTGGAAGATCAGGAAGATGATCAGGGTCGGCAGCGAGGCGATGGTCAGGGCGGCCAGGAGCCAGTTCTCGGAGACGCTGGCGGCCAGGGAGTAGATGCCGACGTTGACCGTCTGCTTGCCGGGGTCGGGCAGGGTGAGCATGGGCCAGAGGAAGTCCTTCCAGACCGCGACCACCGCGAAGATCGACACGACGCCCAGAACCGGCCGGGACAGCGGCAGGACCACGGAGCGCAGGGTGCGCAGCGAGGAGGCGCCGTCGATGGACGCGGCGTCCAGAAGCTCACGCGGGATGGAGTCGAAGAACCGCTTGAGCAGGAAGATGTTGAAGGCGTTGGTGACCGAGGGCAGCCAGATCGCCCAGGGCGAGTTGATGAGGTTGCGCTCCACGACCGGCACGTCCAGGACGGTCAGGTACTGCGGTACGACCAGGACCGTGGCCGGGATCATCAGGGTGAGCAGCATCGCGCCGAGGATCGCCTTGCCGAACACGGGCCGCAGCTTGGACAGCGAGTAGGCGGCGGCGACATCGAAGACCAGCTGGAAGGCGAGCGCCCCGGACGCGTAGTAGAGGGTGTTGAACAGCAGCCGCGCCAGGTCCATCACGCCCCACGCGTCGGCATAGTTCTGCGGGTGCACCGCGTCGGGGGTCAGGGTGGGCGGTGTCCGCGCGAATTCCTGCGGGGATTTCAGGCCGCTTACGACCATCCAGTACAGCGGGCCGATGAACACCAGGGTGAAGACGATCGTCACCACGGCGAAGGCGGTCCAGTACAGGAATCTGCCGCGCGGGCGGGCCAGCTGGGCCGGGGAGATCAGTGTGCGCGTAGCCATGTCCGTCGTCTCCCCCGGTCAGTCTTCGCTGCCGGCGCGGCTCAGTCGCGCGTACGCCGCCGAGAAACCGGCGAGCAGCACGAGCAGGACCAGGCCGAGCGCCGCCGCGCTGCCGTAGTTGTTGAAGGTGAACGCGTACTGGTAGATGAGGTGGACCACGGTCAGGGTCGCTCCCTCGGGCCCCGCGCCGCCGGTGAGCAGGAACGGCTCCACGAACACCTGCATGGTGGCGATGATCTGCAGGAGCAGCATCAGCGAGAGAATGAGCCGGGTCTGCGGGATGGTGACGTGCCAGATCCTGCGCAGGATGCCCGCACCGTCCAGCTCGGCCGCCTCGTACAGCTCGCCGGGAATCGACTGCAACGCGGCCAGGTAGATCAGGGTCGCGCCGCCCATGTTCATCCACGTCGCGGCGATGACCACGGAGAGCATCGCGGTGTCGGAGTCCTGCAGCCAGGCCTGTCCCGGCAGGCCGACGGACTCCAGGATGCGGTTGAACAGGCCGTATCCGGGGTCGTAGAAGTACTTGAAGAGCAGCACCGAGGCCACCGGCGGCAGCATCACCGGCAGATAGACCAGCAGCCTCAAGTACCCCCGCCCGTGCCGGAACTCATTGAGCACGAGAGCGACGGCGAACGGCACGGCGAAGCCGAGGAGCAGCGCGAGGCCGGTGAACAGCAGGGTGTTGCGCCACGCCTGCCAGAAGGCCGGGTCGTTGAAGATGTAGGTGAGGTTGGACCAGCCGGCCCAGACCGTCTCGCCGTTCTCGGTCTTCTGGAAGGCCAGGACGAACTCCCTGACCATCGGATACCAGGAGAAGACCGAGAAGCACAGGATCGCGCCGACCAGGAAGGCGTGGGCGGTGAGATTGCGCTTGAACGCCGCCATGAACGCGGCGCGTTCGGAGCGCCCGGCCCGGCCGCCGCCCGTCTGCGGGGACGACGTCCGGGCCTTGCGCTGCGCATTCCTTGAGTTCCCTGAGTTCCCTGAGTTCTCCGAGTTCTCCGAGTTCTCCGGGAGGGCGGGCGCAGACATCACTGGTTGGCCAAGACCTGATTGACCTGCTGCTCGGCGGTCTTCAGGAGCTTGTCCGCGTCGGCGTCCTCGTTGGTGAGGACGCCCGACATCAGGGTGTCCAGGACCTTGTAGACCTCCTGTGCCTTGGGCGGCTCGGCCTTGCCCGTCACCGGCTTGTCGGTGAAGGCACCGAAGTTCTCGACGGGCATGGTCGAACTGGCCTTGCGGGCCTTGTCGTCCTCGGTCTTGCTGGCGCCGGTCCAGAAGTTGGGCTGCGGCAGGCCCACGGGCAGGCCGTCGGCCTTGGTGCGGGCCCAGTCGAACTGGCCCTTGCCGACGGTGAGGAACTTGAAGTTGATCCAGGCGATCGCGGCCTTGATCTGGTCGGGCGAACTGCCCTTCTTGATCATGTAGTCGTTGCCGCCGAAGAGGGTGGCCTGCCGGCCGGGGATCGGGCCCATGCCGAAGTCGCCGTACTTCGCGCCGAGGTTCTGCACCATGTACGTGATGTCGTCGGGCGCGGCCAGGAACATGCCCAGTTTGTCGGCGGCCATCTGCTTTTGCAGGTCGCCCCACTTCAGGAGCTGGGTCTTGCCCATGCTGTCGTCGTCCCAGCGCATGGCCTTGAGGTTGTCGACGATTTGCTTGCCGGTGTCGTTGTTGAAGGCGGCCTTGGTGCCGTCCTTGCTCACGATGTCGCCGCCGAGGCCATAGGTGGTGGCGGTGAAGTGCCAGCCGCCGTTGTTGCCCGCGCTGTACTCGCCGAAGCCCGCGACGCCGTCGCCCAGGGCGGCGATCTTCTTGGCGGCCGTGCGGACCCCGGCCCAGGTGGCCGGGGGCGAGTTGGGGTCGAGTCCGGCCTTCTCGAAGAGCTTGCGGTTGATCAGCAGGCCCATCGTGTAGTTGCTGAAGGGCAGGCCGTAGGTCTTGCCGTCCTTCTTCAGGACGTTGAGGACGTTCGGGTCCATGTCGGCGAGGGCAGGGACCGACTTGTCGTTGACGTACGCGCTGATGTCCTGGGCACCGTCGTTGTCCAGGACCTGCTGCAAGTCGGTGAAGTAGGTGTAGAAGACGTCCGGTTGGGACTTCGCCTTCAGCATCGCCGTGAAGCGCGGCGGCTCCAGACAGGGATCGGTCTGCTTCCCCTTGATCGTGACGTTCGGGTACTTCTTGTTGAACGCCGCGATGTCCTCCTTCCACTGCTTGAGCTCGCCCTTCTCGGCGGGCGGCGGCATGCAGTCGATGGTGAGCGTCACCTTGGTCTTCGGATCCAGCGGGGCGGCGGCGTTGGCCGCGCTGCCGCCGCTGTCCCCGTCGGAATCGCCGTCGTCGCTGCTGCTGGTGCCGCAGGCGGCGAGGGCGGTCAGGGCAAGGACGGAGACGACGGCGACCGTGGCCTTACGGCGGCGGATGTGTGGGAGGTGCGGCCTTGCGGAGCTGTTCATAGGTGGACCCCTTTGGACAGCGCCGCCCGCGCGTGGGGGCCGGGACGGCATGGCAGGAGCAGGAAGCCCACAGCTGCGCATACTGTGTGGCGGCGCTCACTTAAGCACTGACCGCAGAATCACGCCATATCCCGCGCGATGATTGCAATAAATCGACAGAAGGTAGGCAAGGCAACTATTGGGCAAGGAAACTGTCTGGCCTACCCCTGCGGCGGCTGTCCCGTCGAACCGCGCACCACCAGCTCCGGCTCGAAGAGCAGCTCCTCCGTGGGCACCGCGCTGCCCCCGATCTTCAGGGTGAGGATCTCGACCGCGGCGCGCCCCATGGCCTCGATCGGCTGGCGCACCGTGGTCAGCGGGGGTTCGGTGCAGGTCATGAACGCCGAGTCGTCGTAGCCCACCACCGAGACGTCGTACGGGACACCGAGACCCCGGCGGCGCGCGGCGCGCACCGCGCCCAGAGCGAGGGGGTCGCTCGCGCAGACGATGCCGGTGACCCCGGCGTCCAGGAGCCGTGCCGCCGCGGCCTGACCGCCCTCGATCGAGAACATCCCCCGCGAGACGTGCTCATCGGGCAGCACGCCACCGGCCTGCTCGACGAGCGCCCGGGCCGCGGCGAGCTTGCGCTGCGAGGGCATGTGGTCGGCGGGCCCGAGCACCAGCCCGATCCGGCGGTGACCGAGGGAGGAGAGATGACCCCAGGCCTGCTCGACCGCGACCGCGTCGTCGCAGGACACCGCGGGGAATCCGAGCCGCTCGATGGCCGCGTTGACCAGGACCACCGGGATCTTGCGCGCCGCGAGCCGCTTGTAGTGCTCGTGCGGGGCGTCCGCCTGCGCGTAAAGCCCACCGGCGAACACGACCCCGGACACCTGCTGTTGCAGCAGCAACTCGACGTAATCCTGCTCGGAGACGCCCCCCTTGGTCTGGGTGCACAGCACCGGGGTCAGCCCCTGCTGGGCGAGCGCACTGCCGATCACTTCCGCGAAAGCCGGGAAGATCGGGTTCTGCAGCTCGGGCAGCACGAGCCCCACGAGCCGGGCCCGTTCACCCCGCAGTTGGGTGGGTCGTTCGTACCCCAGGACGTCCAGGGCCGACAGCACGGACTGCCGGGTGGTGTCGGAGACCCCGGGCTTGTTGTTGAGCACCCGGCTGACCGTGGCCTCGCTGACCCCGACCTTCCGCGCCACCTGAGCAAGTCGTCGCGTCATGAGCGCAAGAATAGCGCAACCTTTGCGTTTGTTTGCGTGCCTGCCAAATCCCTCCGAGATCCGCCGGCATCAACGGCAGACTGCCCCTATGGACGCAGGACTTGCCGCAGTACTCGGTGCCACGGTCGGCTCTCTGGCCACGCTGGGCGCAGCCGTCGTGAGCGGCCGGTCCCAGGCGCGCGCACAGTACGACCAATGGCGCCGACAGCACCGCCGCGACGCCTATGCGGCCTACCTCGCCGCGCTCCATGACCGCGACATCGCCATGGATGCCGTGCTCGACGGGCTGCGCGCCCGGCACCCCGATCTGCCGGACGTCGACGAGAAGGTACGGCACTTCGTCACCCTGGCCCGTGAGGTCCACCGGGCAGCCGAAGTCGTCGCCCTCGAAGGGCCGGACGCGGTCACGGCGGCCGCCGACCGGATTGCCCGCGCCTCCCGTGATCTCTCGCACGTCATGCGGCAGATGGTCGAGGAAGCCCGCACCGGAGACACCGCCCGCCGATCCGATCGCGGCGAACTCGCCGCCGCGCGCGAGCGGGACCTCTACGAGACGGTCAAGGAGTTCCGTCGCGTGGCCGGAGCCGTCATCGGCAGCGCGCGCTGAGCGCCGCCGGGGTCCGAATGGGTGAGGGCGGATCGTTTCGGCGGCGGAATCCGGACGGATCGGGTAACTCTGCTGGTCAGGACGGGAATGCCGGATGCGTTCACGTGCCCTTCCCAGCAGAGGAAAGCGATTCATGCGTCTTCGTCACACACTGGCCGCCGCGGCCGGTGCCGCCGTACTGATCCTGACCGTTCCCGGCTCCGCGTACGCGGCCGAGGGCGACTTCCTCTACACCTACGTCAACGCCGCCTCGGGTGAGGAAGGGCGCGTCACCCCGCACGACCCGGCCGGCGGGGAGTGCATCACGCTCCCCGAGGCGGCCGAGGAGTACAGCCAGCCGCCCGCCCACTCCCCCAGGAACCGCACCGGCTCCTATGCGATCGCCTTCACGAACGCCGACTGCACCGGCGACCGGTTCACGATGCGCCCCAGGACCGGCGGCGCCGGCGAGCGCTTGAAGCTCCGGTCGGTCCTGTTCTCCTGATCCACCGGCAACACCGCCTGATCTACGGCAACACCACCGCCCGTCCGGCCCCCCGGCCGGGCGGGCACCATTCAGCAGGGCGCCCTCCAGCAGGCAGGGCCCGGCCCCCGTTCAGGCTTTGCGGGCCAGCAGGTGAATCGCCTTGAACTGCCGCCGGTCCGCAGGCTGGGGCTCGCGAACCATCCGGGCCACCTCGGCGAGCCCGGCCTCGCGCAGCAGCGCGGCCAGCCGGTCGGGCCACCACCGGTAGGCCGGTGCGACCGCGTGATCGAAGACCTGCGTCGGACGAGCGGCGTCCTCGCTCGCCGAGAAGCCGATCAGCAGGTGGCCGCCGGGCGCAAGCACACGGTTGAACTCCGCCAGGATGAGCGGGAGTTCCTCCGGCGGCGTGTGGATGATCGACCAGCGCGAGAGAACGCCGCCCAGCGCGCCGTCCGCGATGTCCAGCGCGGTCATCGAGCCCACGTCGAACCGCAGCTTCGGAGCGGCCTGCCGAGCCAGTTCGATCATCGAGGGAGAGGCGTCGACGCCGAACACCGAAAGACCCAACTGGTCGAGATGAGCGGTGACATGGCCGGGCCCGCAGCCCAGGTCCGCGACCTGCCCTCCCCCACCCGCAAGGACGACCTCGGCGAAGGCGCCCAGGAAGGCGCGGTCCAGAGGGGTGTCGCGAAGGGAGTCGCGGAACAGCTGCTCATAGGTGACGGCTGCGGCGTCGTAGGCCTCGCGGGTGGCGGTGAAGGCATCGTGTTCGACCATGCCCGCGAGGGTAGCTTCCGGCGGGCAACCTACGGCACGCGGGCGACCGCGACGTAGAAGCCGCTCAACTCGCCCTCGGGGGCGGGGGTGTCCTTGTACCAGTGTGTCGCCGTCACCAGGCCGGGATCGACCAGTTCCAGCCCCTCGAAGAAGCGCTCGACCTCCTCGCGGCGGCGCATCCGCAGCGGCACCCGGCCCTTCTTGTAGGTGTCGGTGACGGAATCGGCGAGCTCGGGGTGTTCGTCGGTGGTGCCGTGGGAGAGCACCAGGTAGCTGCCCGACGGAAGCTGGTCCACCAGTGTGCGCGTGAGGCCGTAGGGGTCCTCGTCGTCGGTGATGAAGTGCATCAGGGCGATGAGGGAGAGCGCGATGGGCCGGTCGAAGTCCAGGAGTTCGCGGGCGTGGTCGAGGATCGCCG
>NZ_JBNNJZ010000427.1:0-7017 GCF_050270335.1 Streptomyces sp. NPDC059900 | reverse complement strand
GAGACAGCACCGGATGCGGTGACTCCGCTCCCTCCGGCGGCGCCCGCAGCAAGGCCCCCTCCCCCGCCACCACGCCCCCCGGGGACCTCTGCACGGCCCTGATCACCAAGTGGGGGCGGCAGATCTACGACTCGGGCAAGGAGACCTACGGCGACTACCAGTCGATGGGTCTCTCCAACGGGCAGTACATGATCCTGCGCGACGCCCTCGACCTGGCCCGCGCCGAGCGCGAGCGCCACGGAACCGCCGCGGGACGGAAGCTGCTCGCCCGCGAGGCCCGCGAGCGGTGCGAGAAACGCTACCGCCACGGGGAGCCGAGCGGCGGGCCGTGGGTGTGAACGCCATCGGCCCCATCGAGCCGGGCGACAACACCTACGAGACCCGCGCCGCCGGCGCGGACGAGGCGGCGGCCCGCCCGGCCGCGGCCCGCCCGCTGCTCACCCGGCACCGCAGGACCGCCCTGGCCCTCGCCACGGCCGCGGTCGTCGGGGCCGCCGGGCTCAGCCTCTACCTGACCCGTCCGCGGCCCCCGGAGCCGCCGCCACCGCTCTATCCGTCGCAGACCGTGTCCGTGGCGTACCGGGGCGAAATGACGCGCCCGCGCGCCGGCGAGAGCACCTTCAGCTTCACCGTCAGCCTGAGCCAGTCCTCGGGTCCGCCGGTGTCCGTCAGACGGATCGCACAGCCGACAACAGCGCTTTCGGTCACCGCGGCCCCTGATACACCATTCACGGTGAAAACGGGAAGCCCTCGTACGGCACGAATCACGATGCACATTCGCGAATGCGGAAAGGTGCAGCGGAATGCCGGACTCCCTTTCCTGATCGTAACGCTGCGTAATACGCGCGCAATGCAGATACAGAGCTTCATCCTCGGCTCGGAGTACGCAAAAGATCTTTCACGGGCCCTGACAGCCGCATGCCCCCCGAACACTGATGTCATGAGTAAAACACCCTGACAGTCCTGCAAGTTCTCAGCATGCGGGATGCGCCGAAGATGGCTTATTCCGGCACAACCGCCCCCTGAGTTCCAGCCCGGAATACTCCGTGGCATAACAAGAGCGTCACACCTTTGGCCTGACCACTCCACCTGGAACAAAGCGCGCCTTAGAGTCACGGCCAGTCACCGCGCCCACCGGATTCCTGTCAGTTCGGTTCTGCGCTCGACCCGGCCCACCCAACAGGGGACGGCCGTGCCAGGGGAAAGGACTGATCGTGCGTCAACGTTCGCTCATAGCCATCACCGCTGCACTCACCGCGGGGGCACTCACCCTCACCGCCTGTGGCTCACGCGACGACAAGGACAAGGAAGAAGCCGGGGGCGGCACCACCGTGGTCATCGGCGTCGACGCGCCACTGACCGGCGACTTGTCCGCGCTGGGCCTCGGCATCCGCAACTCCGTGCAGCTCGCCGCCAAGCAGGCCAACGAGAAGAAGTACGTCGACGGCATCACCTTCAAGGTGGAGTCCGCCGACGACCAGGGGCAGCCCGCATCGGGCCAGACCAACGCCACCAAGTTCGTCGCGAACAAGGACATCCTCGGCGCCGTCGGCCCCCTGAACTCCTCCGTCGGCGAGTCGATGCAGAAGGTCTTCGACGACGCGAAGCTCGTCCAGGTCTCCCCCGCCAACACCAACCCGGCCATGACCCAGGGCCAGGACTGGAACGGCGGCAAGAAGGTCCGCCCGTACAAGGCCTACTTCCGCACGGCCACCACGGACGCCATCCAGGGCCCGTTCGCCGCGCAGTACCTGTACAACGAGGCCAAGAAGAAGAAGGTCTTCGTCGTCGACGACAAGAAGACCTACGGCGCCGGCCTGGCCGCCACCTTCAAGGACGAGTTCACCAAGCTCGGCGGCAAGGTCGCCGGCACCGAGCACGTGAACCCGGACACCAAGGACTTCGGCGCCGTCGCCACCAAGATCAAGAACTCTGACGCGGACGTCGTCTACTACGGCGGCGAGTACCCCGCGGCAGGCCCGCTCAGCAAGCAGATGAAGAAGGCCGGAGCCAAGATCCCGCTCGTCGGCGGCGACGGCATCTACAGCGCCGACTTCGTCAAGCTCGCCGGCAAGGAGGGCAAGGGCGACTACGCCACGTCCGTCGGCCAGCCCGTCGAAGAGCTGCCCTCGGCCAAGGAGTTCATCGCGAACTACAAGAAGGCCGGCTACAAGGAGGCCTACGAGGCCTACGGCGGCTACTCCTACGACTCGGCCTGGGCGATCATCGAAGCGGTCAAGAAGGTCGTCGAGGACAACGACGGCAAGCTGCCCGACGACGCCCGCGCCAAGATCGTCGAGGCCATGCAGGGCGTCTCGTTCGACGGCGTGACCGGCAAGGTCTCCTTCGACGAGTTCGGCGACGCGACCAACAAGCAACTCACCGTGTACCAGGTCAAGTCCACCGAGGACCCGACCAAGGGCTGGGAGCCGGTCAAGTCCGGCACCTTCACCGGCTGATCCACCCCGCAGTCAACGACACCACCGCGCGGGGCGCTGCCTCAGCAGCGCCCCGCGCGGCGTCGCATCCGTCACCTAAGCCGTACGGCCGGCGAGGCCCCCAGCCATCGCACGCAGGCCGAACGACACCGAAAGACTCGGAGGACCTGCGGTGCACGAACTGCCGCAACAGCTGGTCAACGGCCTGCTACTGGGATCCATGTACGGCCTGATCGCCATCGGCTACACAATGGTCTACGGCATCGTCCAGCTCATCAACTTCGCCCATGGCGAGATCTTCATGGTCGGCGGCTTCGGCGCCCTCACCGTCTGGCTCTGGCTGCCGGGCGGCACCAGCATGTGGCTCGCCCTGCCGCTCATGCTCATAGGCGCCGTCATCGTCTCCACCCTCATCGCGGTCGGAGCCGAACGCTTCGCCTACCGCCCGTTGCGCGGCGCACCCCGCCTCGCACCCCTCATCACCGCCATCGGCCTCTCCCTCGCGCTGCAGCAGGCCGTCTGGGCCTGGTACCCCAACGCGAAGTCGTCCCGCACCTTCCCCGAGATCCCCGGCGGCTCCATCCACCTCGGCTCCGTCACCATCCAGCCCGGCGACATCTTCCTGCTGATCACCGCCCCGATCTGCATGTTCGCCCTCGGCTACTTCGTGATGAAGACCCGCGTCGGACGCGGCATGCAGGCCACCGCACAGGACCCCGACACCGCCAAGCTCATGGGCGTCAACACCGACCGCGTCATCGTCGTCGCCTTCGCGATCGGCGCCGCCTTCGCAGGCATCGCCGCCGTCGCCTACGGCTTCCGCTACGGCGAAGTCCAGTTCCGCATGGGCTTCCTCTGGGGCCTCAAGGCCTTCACCGCCGCCGTACTCGGAGGCATCGGCAACATCTACGGCGCGATGATCGGCGGCCTCGTCCTCGGCGTAGCCGAAGCCATGGCCACCGCCTACATGAACGACATCCCCGGCATGAGCCAGCTCGGCGGGCAGTCCTGGGCCGACGTCTGGGCCTTCGTACTCCTCATCGTCGTACTCCTCGTCAGGCCACAAGGTCTCCTCGGCGAGCGCGTCGCGGACAGGGCGTGACAACCATGACCACACAGAACACTGCGGCCGACGCGCCCAACCCCAAGCACGACAACACCCCCACCGGACTCATCGCCATCCCCGAGGGCCCCGCCCGCGCACTGGCCACCGGCGGCGGCATCCTCACCGTCATCTCCACGTTCATGGCATGGACCTGGACCGCGGCGTTCCCCGGCGACCTCACCGTCTACGGCTACCCCGGCGGCCTCCAGGTGCTCGTCCTGATCGCCGGCGCCCTGACGACACTCCTCGGCCTCGCCTCCTACGGCGTCAAGGGCGTCCGCGCCCTCGCCCCCGCCGGAGCCGACGCCGCACTCAAATACGCGTCGCTCGCCGCCTTCGCCACCACCTGGTACACGATCATCTCGATCAGCTACCAGCTCGGCGGCCTCGCCAACCTCGACCCCGGCGGCTGGGTCGCGGCCATCGCCACCCTCGCCTCCCTCGTCGGCGCACTCGCCCTGCCCTTCGTACGACCGCACACCTACCCGGTCGACCCCGAAGACACCAGCGGCGAACAGTTCAAGCACCGCGTGCGCAACGCACTGACCGTGTTCAAGGGTGCCTTCGCGGCCGAAGCCGCGCCCACCCCGCGCAAGCTCCCGAACTACCTCGAGATCCTGATCATCGTCGCCGCACTCGCCGTGGGACTCCTCGTCTTCACCTACGGCATCGGCACCGAGTACGACGAACTCTTCATCGGCTTCCTGGTCACCGTGGGGTTCAGCTTCGCCGCCCTGTCCAAGGCAGGCCTCGTCGGCATGGTCTCCACCTACACCGCCCGGCACCGCCACGTCACCCTCACCGGAGCGTTCGTCGCCGCCGCGGCCTTCCCGTTCACCCAGAGCGACGACCAGTACGCCACCATCGGCGTCTACATCCTCATCTTCGCCACCGTCGCCCTCGGCCTGAACATCGTCGTCGGCCTCGCAGGCCTCCTCGACCTCGGATACGTCGCCTTCCTCGGCGTCGGCGCCTACGCCGCATCCATGGTCTCCGGATCGCCGTCCTCGCCCTTCGACGTCCACCTGCCGTTCTGGGGCGCCATCCTCGTCGGCGCCGGCGCATCGCTCATCTTCGGCGTCCTCATCGGCGCCCCCACCCTGCGCCTGCGCGGCGACTACCTCGCCATCGTCACCCTCGGCTTCGGTGAGATCTTCCGGCTCGTCGCCATGAACTCCGACGGCACATCGGGCCCCGACATCACCAACGGCTCCAACGGCATCTCCTCGATCCCCAACCTGAAGATCCTGGGCTTCGACATGGGCGCCGAGCACACCATCGCCGGCTTCACCATCGGGCGCTTCGCGAACTACTTCTTCCTGATGCTGCTCATCACCCTCGTCGTCGTCCTCGTCTTCAAGCGCAGCGAGGACTCCCGCATCGGACGCGCCTGGGTCGCCATCCGCGAAGACGAGACCGCGGCGCTCGCCATGGGCATCAACGGCTTCCGCGTCAAGCTCATCGCCTTCGCACTCGGCGCATCCCTCGCCGGACTCGCGGGCACCGTACAGGCACACGTCACCTACACCGTGACGCCCGAGCAGTACCAGTTCGCCAACACCGTCCCGCCGAACTCGGCGTTCCTGCTCGCCGCGGTCGTCCTCGGCGGCATGGGCACCATCAGCGGACCCCTCGTCGGCGCGGCACTGCTCTACCTCATCCCGAGCAAGCTCTCGTTCCTCGGCGACTACCAGCTCTTCGCCTTCGGCCTCGCGCTCGTCCTGCTCATGCGCTTCCGCCCCGAGGGCCTCATCCCCAACCGCCGCCGCCAGCTCGAATTCCACGAGGCCGAACTCGCCCCCGGCGACACCCCCTCACCCACAGTCCTCAGCAAGACAGGGGCCTGAGCCATGACCACCGACACCACCACCAGCAAGGACCGCCCCGCCGCCACACCGGCCGGAGAAACGGTCCTGGACGCCCGCGGCGTCACCATGCGCTTCGGCGGCCTCACCGCCGTACGCTCCGTCGACCTCACCGTCAACAGCGGCGAGATCGTCGGCCTCATCGGCCCCAACGGCGCCGGCAAGACCACCTTCTTCAATTGCCTCACCGGCCTCTACATCCCCACCGAGGGCGAGGTCCAGTACAAGGGCAAGGTCCTGCCCAGCAAATCCTTCAAGGTCACCGCGGCCGGCGTCGCCCGCACCTTCCAGAACATCCGTCTCTTCGCCAACATGACGGTCCTGGAAAACGTCCTCGTCGGACGCCACACCCGCACCAAGGAAGGCCTCTGGTCCGCCCTCCTGCGCGGCCCCGGCTTCCACAAGGCCGAAGCGAAATCCAGGGAACGCGCCCTGGAACTCCTCGAATTCGTCGGCCTCGCCGAGAAGGCGGACCACCTCTCCCGCAACCTGCCCTACGGCGAACAGCGCAAGCTGGAAATCGCCCGCGCACTCGCGAGCGAACCCGGCCTGCTCCTCCTCGACGAGCCGACCGCGGGCATGAACCCGCAGGAGACCCGCGCCACCGAAGAACTCGTCTTCGCCATCCGCGACATGGGCATCGCCGTCCTCGTCATCGAGCACGACATGCGCTTCATCTTCAACCTGTGCGACCGCGTGGCCGTACTCGTCCAAGGCGAAAAACTCGTCGAGGGCGACAGCGAAACCGTCCAGCAGGACGACCGCGTCATCGCCGCCTACCTGGGCGAACCCTTCGAAGGTGCCCCCGGCAGCACAGAGGCCGACGCGACGGGCAACGAGGAGAACAGCCGATGACCGCACTGCTCGAAGTCGAAGACCTCAAGGTCGCCTACGGCAAGATCGAAGCCGTCAAAGGCATCTCCTTCAAGGTCGAAGCCGGCGAGGTCGTCACCCTGATCGGCACGAACGGCGCAGGCAAAACCACCACACTGCGCACGCTCTCCGGACTCCTCAAGCCGGTCGGCGGCTCCATCAAATTCAACGGAAAACCGCTGCGGAAATACCGCGCCGACCAGATCGTCGCACTCGGCCTCGCCCACTCCCCCGAAGGCCGGCACATCTTCCCGCGCATGACGATCGAGAACAATCTGCGGCTCGGCGCCTACCTGCGCAGCGACAAAGCAGCCATCGAAAAGGACATCGCGCGCGCCTACGATCTCTTCCCCATTCTCGGGGAACGCAGAAAGCAGGCAGCAGGCACGCTCTCCGGCGGCGAGCAGCAAATGCTCGCCATGGGACGCGCGCTCATGTCCCAGCCGAAACTGCTCATGCTCGACGAACCCTCCATGGGCCTTTCGCCGATCATGATGCAGAAGATCATGGCGACGATCGCCGAGCTCAAATCCCAGGGCACGACCATTCTGCTCGTCGAACAGAACGCCCAGGCGGCGCTCTCCCTCGCCGATCACGGTCACGTCATGGAGGTCGGCAAGATCGTCCTTTCCGGCACGGGGAACGACCTGCTGCACGACGAGTCCGTGCGCAAGGCGTACCTCGGCGAGGACTAGGACTCCGTCCCGGCATACGGGAGAGGCCCGCACCCCGGATC
>NZ_JBNNJZ010000426.1:0-7078 GCF_050270335.1 Streptomyces sp. NPDC059900 | reverse complement strand
TTCCTGACCAAGCTCAACGAAGGCGGCGACACCGTCCCCGGCGTGCGCTACACCGTCATCGCCACCAAGTACGACGAGGTGGTCACCCCGTACCGCACGCAGTTCCTGAACGGCCCCGGCGTCCGCAATGTCCTCCTCCAGGACCTGTGCCCCGTCGACGTGTCGGAGCACGTGGCGATCGGGATCCTCGACCGCGTCGCGCATCACGAGGTCGCCAACGCGCTCGACCCGGCGCACGCGACGCCCAGCACCTGCTTCTCCTGAGCCGGAACCGACGGGAGCCGCCGCTGACGGGGTCAGCGGCGGCTCACGGTATGTCCTGCCGGGCTCAGCGGCCGTGGCGCGCCGTGCGGCGGCGGGCCGTGCCGAACATGGCCGCGGCGCCGATGGCGAGAGCGGCGGCGCCGCCGATCGCGATGTACGGCGTGGTGCTGTCGCCGCCGGTCTCGGCGAGGTTCTCGTCGGCCGCGACGGGCTTCGCGTCGCCGCCGTTCACCTCGGGCTGGTTCGCGGCGGTGTCGTCACCGGCGGCGGTGTCGTCACCCGCGGCCGGGGCCGCCGCGGAGGCCTCGGCGCCCGTCTCGGCGTCGCTGTCGCCGTGGCCGTGGTGCTCGACGGTGGACTTGTCGGCGCCCGCGGCGATGTCCTTCTCGGAGGGCGCGGAGGCGGTCGGGGCGGGAGCGGACGCCTCGCTGCCGCCGCTGTCCTTGCCGAAGACGACGTCGGAGCAGGTGTAGAAGGCCTCGGGGGAGTCCGAGCGCTGCCAGACCGAGTAGATGAGGTGGCGGCCCGACTTGGCCGGGACCTTGCCGTCGAAGACGTAGTCGCCGTTCTCCATCTTCGGGTCGGCCACGTCGACGAAGGGCTTCTCCTCCAGGTCCGACCACTTCAGGGGCTTGGACGGGTCGTACGAGTCCTTCGTGATGTACAGCTCGAAGGAGCCCTTGTGCGGGGCGGTGCCCTTGTAGTGGAAGGTGTGGTTGCCGCCGGACATCTTGCTGGACGGCCAGTCGGCGCGCGGCAGGTCGAGGCCCTTGTACTTGTCGTTGCCCGCGCTGCACAGCTTGCCGTCGGGGATGATCTCCTTCGACTTGCCCGCGGCGTTGGCGATGTTCACGCCGTTCCAGTCGTAGAAGGCCTGCGCGCCGCTTGCGGCGACAGCGGCCTTGCAGGCGGCCGACGTCGGCGACTCCGGGCCCTCCTGGAAGCACGCGGAGACACGGCTCACCGGGTCCGTCATCGAACCGTGCGCGGCGGCGGGGGCGGCCGACAGGGCGGTCAGGGCGAGCGGGGCGATGCCTGCGGCGGCGATCGCGGCGACCTTGCGGCGTGCGGTCATGAGTGGTTCTCCTCAGCGGCGGTTCTGGGGTGTGGGGGACACGAGACGGTTGCGAACGGCCGGTGCCGCCCCCCGATCACATGCGGCGCCGACGGTTCGTAACCGTCCCGGCGCCGAGAAAACTAGCCGCTGAAAACCCCGGATTCGCCTGCTGGGAGGGGGTGATGGCGATCTTTATGGTCGACTTAAGGGACCCCTCAGGCTCCGCTCAGGTCGTGCCCGAATTGCCCGGGGAAACCTTCCGCTTGCCCCGGGAGACCTTCCCGCGCCCGCCCCTAACGCACCCACCGATAACGCCGCTCCGGCCGCCCCGTCCCCCCGTAGCGAAGCGTCACCTCCGCACGGCCCGTGTCCGCGAAGAACTCCAGATAGCGGCGGGCGCTGACCCGCGAAAGCGTGCCCTCCTGCGCGCACTCCGAGGCGGACAGGCCGTCCGGATGTCCCCGCAGCGTCTGCTCCACCAGGTCCGCGGTGTGCGCCGCCAGGCCCTTCGGGAGCTCGCGGGAGCCGGGCGGGCGGGGGCCGAAGATCTGGTCGACGTCCTCCTGGCGGGCCTCGTCCAGGCCGTCCAGGCGGGCCCGCACCGCCGCCACGTGCAGCAACTGCTCGCGCAGCGCCGCCTGGTTGAACGGCTTGATGAGGTAGTGCAGCGCCCCGGCCCGCAGCGCCGCCCGCACGATCTCCGCGTCCCGCGCCGCCGTGATGAACAGCGCGTCCACCGGCTGCCTGTCCCGGTCACGCTCCTCGACGGCACGCAACTCCCGCAGCACCGCGATGCCGTCCATATCGGGCAGATAGATGTCGAGGAGCACGAGATCGGGGCGCAGCCGCTCGACCGCCGCGAGCGCCTGGGCACCGCTGTGCGCCACTCCCACCACCGAGAATCCGTCCACCGCGGACACATAACGGCTGTGCAGTTTGGCGACCATGAAGTCGTCGTCCACGACCAGCACCCTTGTCATCGCCGCAGGCTATGGGCGCGACCACAACGACCACAACGTCCGTTGATTCCGGAAGAGAGACAGCTTCTTAACGCCCAGGCAACATGTGGGCCACCTCACAGGTATCCCCGTCCCCGCGGACGGTGGCCGGGTTCCCGCCCCCACGGGGAATCCGGCCGCCCCGATCACTGCGTACCTGTACACCGACTACGTACCGACAGGTGGTGGCACCGTTGCGTCTGCGCACACCCCTTGCCCTGCTCGGGGCCGCGCTGCTCGTGCTCGCCGGGCCGCCGCTGCTCTCCACGGGCAGCGGCGCCGAGACCGGCACACAGATCCCCGGCCTGCGCTTCATGGTCCCCAACACGCCGGGCGGCGGCTACGACATCACCGCCCGCACCGCGGCGAAGAACGCCGAGGACGCCGGACTCACCCACAACATCGAGGTGTTCAACCTGCCCGGCGCGGGCGGCACCGTGGGCCTGAGCCGCCTCGTCGGCGAGCACGGCAACGGAAAGCTCGCGATGTCCATGGGCCTGGGCGTCGTGGGCGCCGCACGTTCCAACGACTCGCCCAAGACCCTCGCCGACACCACCCCGATCGCCCGCCTCACCGAGGAGCCGGACGTCGTCGTGGTCGCCAAGGACTCCCCGTACAGGAACATCAAGCAGCTGGTCACCGCCTGGAAGAAGAACCCGGGCAAGCTCCCGGTCGGCGGCGGCTCTTCCCCCGGCGGCCCCGACCACCTCGCCCCGATGCTGATGGCACGCGCCGCCGGGATCGACCCGAAGAAGGTCAACTACGTCCCCTTCGACGGCGGCGGCGAACTCCTCGCCTCGATCCTCGGCAAGAAGGTCGCCTTCGGCGTCTCGGGCGTCGGCGAGTACCTGGACCAGATCAAGTCGGGGGAGCTGAGGCTCCTGGCGACCACCGGACCCAAGCGCGCCAAGGGCCTGGACGGGCCGACCCTCAAGGAGTCCGGCTACGACGTGAACTTCACCAACTGGCGCGGCATCGTCGCCCCGCCCGGTCTCTCCGAAGCCGAACGCAAGAAGCTCACCGGCCTGGTCAGGAAGCTCCACGACTCCCCTCAGTGGCGCAAGTCCCTCAAGACCAACGGCTGGGACGACGCGTTCCTCACCGGCGACAAGTTCGGGGACTTCCTGGCCGAACAGGACAAGAGCGTGGTGTCCGTGCTTAAGGAGCTCGGCCTGTGACGACTTCGACTTCCACCACCGAGGAGCCGCCCGAGGAGCACGGCGGCGGCCGCCGCTCCTGGCTGCGCGAGCACTCCGAACTCGGCGTCTGCGTCATGCTCCTCGCCCTCGGCGTGCTCGTTCTCACCGACGCGCTCACCATGGACGTCGAGATCGCCCAGCGCGGCCCGATCGGCCCCAAGACCGTACCGATCGTCGTGGGCGCCGGACTCCTGGTCGTCGCCGTGATCCTCGCGATCGACGTGCTGCGCGGCGGCCGCGGCGAGGCCGAGGGCGGCGAGGACATCGACCTGTCCGAACCCGCCGACTGGCGCACCGTGCTGCTCCTGGCCGGAGTCTTCCTCGGCGCCGCCGTCCTCATCGAACCGCTCGGCTTCCCCGTCGCGGGCGCCCTGCTCTTCTGGGGCGCGGCATACGCGCTCGGCAGCCGGCACCCGGACCGCGATCCGCTCATCGCGGCCGTGCTCTCCCTGCTCACGTACGTCGTCTTCAACAACCTGCTCGGGGTGCCGCTGCCCGGCGGGCCACTGATGGGAGTGCTGTGACATGAACGCCTTCAACTCCCTGATGGACGGCTTCGGCACGGCCCTCACACCCGTCAACCTGCTCTGGGCCGCCGTCGGCGTGCTCCTGGGCACCGCGATCGGCGTCCTGCCCGGCATCGGCCCCGCGATGGCGGTGGCGCTGCTGCTCCCCGTGACGTACGGCCTGGAGCCGACCGGCGCGTTCATCATGTTCGCCGGCATCTACTACGGGGCGATGTTCGGCGGCTCGACGACCTCCATCCTGTTGAACACGCCGGGCGAGAGCGCGGCGGTGGTGGCCGCGATGGAAGGCAACCCGATGGCCAAATCGGGCCGCGGCGCACAGGCGCTCGCGGCCGCCGCCATCGGGCACTTCGCGGGCGGCATCATCGGCACCACCCTCCTGGTGGCGCTCGCGCCGACGGTCGCCGACCTCGCGGTCGACATCGGGGCGCCCGACTACTTCGCCATCATGGTCCTGGCGTTCATCGCGGTGACGTCCGTGCTCGGCTCCTCGCGCGTACGAGGACTCGCCTCGCTCCTCATCGGCCTCACCCTCGGCCTGGTCGGGCTCGACCAGATGACCGGACAGCAGCGGCTGACCTTCGGCTCGCTCCAACTCGCCGACGGCATCGACGTGGTGATCGTCGCGGTCGGTCTCTTCGCGATCGGCGAGGCCCTGTGGGTCGCCGCCCATCTGCGGCGCACCAGCGGCGAGGCGATCCCGGTCGGCCGCCCCTGGCTGGCCAAGTCCGACGTCAAGCGCACCTGGAAGTCCTGGCTGCGCGGCCCGTTCATCGGCTTCCCGTTCGGCGCGATCCCCGCGGGCGGCGCCGAGATCCCCACCTTCCTGTCGTACGTCACCGAGAAGCGCCTGTCCAAGCACAAGGACGAGTGGGGCAAGGGCGCGATCGAGGGAGTGGCGGGCCCGGAGTCCGCGTCGTCCGCGTCGGCCGCGGGCACCCTGGTCTCCATGCTGACGCTCGGCCTGCCCACGACGGCGGTGGCGGCCGTGATGCTCGCCGCCTTCCAGCAGTACGGGATCCAGCCCGGGCCGCTCCTCTTCGAGCGCGAGCCGGACCTGGTGTGGGGCCTGATCGCCTCGCTCTTCGTGGGCATGGTCCTGCTTTTGGCCCTGAACCTGCCGCTGGCCCCGGTCTGGGCGAAGCTCCTGCGCATCCCCAGGCCCTACCTCTACGCGGGAATCCTCTTCTTCGCGGCGGTCGGCGCCTACGCGGTGGGCGGCGAGGCGCTCGACCTGGTGATCCTGCTGATCATCGGCCTGATCGGCTTCGGCATGCGCCGCTACGGCCTGCCCGTCCTGCCCGCCGTCATCGGCGTCATCCTCGGCCCGAACGCCGAGCAGCAGCTGCGCCGCGCCCTCCAGATCAGCGACGGCAGCGTCAGCGGCCTGGTCGACACGCCCTTCTCGATCACGGTGTACGCGATCATCGCGTTGATCGTGCTGTGGCCGCTCCTGAAAAAGGTGCTGGTGCGGGGGCGGGGGAGTGACGTAGACGTAAAGGCATGAGTCAGGACACGACCGCCGCCATCCGCCCCGCCACCGCCGCCGACGTACCCGCCGTGAAGGCGGTGACGGACGCGGCCTACCACCCCTACATCGAGCGCATCGGTGTCGTGCCCGTCCCCATGGAGGCGGACCACGCGGCGGAGGTGGCGGCGGGGCGGGTGTACGTCACCGGGGACCCGGTGATCGGCGTCCTGGTCCTCGTGCCGCACGAGGACCATCTGTTCCTGGACAGCATCGCGGTCCACCCCGGGGCCGCGGGCCAAGGGGTGGGCCGCCGTCTGCTCGCCTTCGTGGACGAGCGGGCGCGGGCACTCGGACTGCCCGAGGTCCGGCTCTACACGAACGCGATGATGTGGGAGAACCAGCGGCTCTACCCGCGATACGGCTACGAATTGGTGGAGCGCAGGGTGGACGGCCCCTACGACCGCTACCACTACAAGAAGTCCCTCTAGGCCCCTCTAGCCCCTCTGGAATCCGCTGGACGACCCCTCTAGGCCCTCTGGCGGTCCCGCAGGCGCTCCGGCAGGTGTCTCGCGCCGTCCGGGCGCCGGATCTCACCCATCGGGCCACCAGGTCCGCTGGATGTCCTTGCGGACCTCGGGGCGCTCGCGGAGCCGTTCCCGCTCCTCGGACTTCTCCCGGATCTGCCGATTGGTGGGCTTCCCGACGGTCTTGTGCACGGTCACACGGCGCATGGCTGCCTCCCTGTACTACCGATGTCCAAGGTGGGACGTCTGTAGACCTCTGCCGGGAGGGTTTCTCATCGAAGTTGAATTGTCAGTGGCGGGTGTCACCATCGCCGGATGCCGACCGAGCCGCAGGAAACCCTCCCCGCGCCCCCGCCCGTACCCCGCCGTCACAAGGAAGTGGTGGACGTCCACCTGATCCTCCGCCGCGGCGACGAGGTGCTCCTCGCCCGCCGGACGAACACCGGTTACGGCGACGGCCTGCTCAACCTCCCATCCGGCCACGTCGAACCCGGCGAGGACGTCCGCGCGGCGGTCATCCGCGAGGCACACGAGGAAATCGGCCTGACTCTCGCCCCCGAGGACGTGAGCGCCGAACTGGTCCTCCAGCACCGCGGCCCCGGCGAGGAGCCCCGCATCGGCTGGTTCTTCGAGGCGGCGTACGGCACGGGCGGCGAGCCCCGCAACGCCGAGCCCGACAAGTGCGCCGAACTGACCTGGCACGGCATCGCGGCACTCCCGGACGACATGGTGGCGTACTGCCGGGCGGCGCTCGAGGCCTGGCGGTCAGTGGAGCGGTTCGCCCTGCACTGGCAGGAGGAAGGGGACGCGGTGCGGTACGAGAAGGGCGGGGAGGGGCGGACGGCCGCTCTCGGGGGACGGCCGTCGTGACGGGACGACTCAGGCGGCGGGCGGGGTGAGGGGGGAGCCGGTTCGGGCCAGGGATTCCAGGGTGTCCAGGGCGGACAGGGCCGCTGCTGCGGCTTCCGGGTCGCTTGCCGTGAGGCCGCTCTCGGCGAACTCGTCCTCGTCCAGGCGCAGGATCGTCCCGCCGTCCGC
>NZ_JBNNJZ010000425.1:0-7078 GCF_050270335.1 Streptomyces sp. NPDC059900 | reverse complement strand
GTCCCCTCCCCCTGTCCCCCTCCGACCCACCCACCCGTCGCGCCCACCGGCTGAGGTTGCAACTCCCTGATGTCGAGTCACCACACCGCGCCCGCGCGGGAACCAGCACGGCTACCGTCGTACGTGGCGGTTCACCGAGAGGTTGAGGGGGCGTACGCGGCATGAGTCTCGACGACGAGCGGAACGGCGGCCTCTACGGCGGCTCGGGCGAGACCCGGACACGGCTCCCCGAGGGCGAGGGAGGCGGCCAGGACGTCTACGGAGGAGCGCGCAGATCCAGCCGTTCTTCGTCACGAAGCCTCGTGACGGTGGTCGGTGTGGTGGTCCTCCTCATCGCGGCTATCGCGTTCGCGAATCGTGGCGGCGAGGACGCCGGGGGCGGCGGCGGTGACGGCAAGAAGGCGGGGGCGGATCCCACGGCCCCCACCGGGGAACGGCCGGTCGACGGCAAGACGTCGGGCATTCCTTCCGGGTACGCGAAGAGCGAGCAGGGAGCGCAGTCCGCTGCCGCGAACTATGCGGTGGCGCTGGGCTCGGCGGACATGTTCAAGCCCGACCTTCGCCACGGCATCGTCAACACCGTCTACACCCCGCAGGCGGCCGCCCAGCGCCAGAGTTCGCTGGACAAGGTGTACTCCGGCAAGGAGTTCTTGACCGGCATCGGGCTGAACCCCGACGGCAGTGCGCCGAAGGGCACGACGTTCGTCTCCCGCATCATCCCCGTGGGCACCACGGTCAAGAAGCTGAGCGGCAATTCCGCGACCGTGGACATCTGGTACTCGTCGCTGTTCGGCCTGGCCGGGGAGAGCGCCAAGAACCCCGTCTCCGAGAGCTGGTACACGAACACGTACGAGCTGCGGTGGGTCGGTGGCGACTGGAAGGTCGCCGACTTCAAGCAGAAGGACGGCCCCGTTCCCGTCGGGCGCGACCAGAGGGCTTCCACGGCAGACGACATGGCGAAGGCTGTGGAGGAGTACGGAGGGTTCACCTATGCCCGCTAGCAATCGCCGCCGCACCCTCACGCTGGCCGCAGCAGTCACCACCGTGCAGACAGCGGTGGTCCTCTTCGCGACGCATGCCTTCGCCGCACCGGAACCCGATGACGACCCCTGCGATCTCATCCGCGGCCCGGCCAAGGAGTACTGCGAAAAAGGCAACGACGGCGGCAGCGGAGACTCCAGCGGCAAATACCCCACGGAAGACCCCCTCACCTCCTCCCTGGACCCCCTCTCCTCCCTGGCAAAGGGCTGCGCGGACGCCGCGTCCTGGACCGTCGACAAGCTCTCCGAAGCCGTGAAGAAAACCGCCGAGGTCGACTTCACGAACCCCAGCTTCCTCAAGCAGTACGCAGTCGTCTTCGCCGCGTCCACCATCCTGACCCTGCTCCTGTGGCTCCTCGCCGTCGCCAAACGCGCAGTGAGAGGCGTCCCCCTCACCACCGCGCTTTCCGAAGCCATCGGATTCCTCTGGCTGACGGTCCTCGCCTCCGCGTTCACGCCGCTGATCCTCTACACGGTCGTCTCGGCGGCCGACGGCGTGAGCGACGTCATCGCGAAAGCGACCGGCGGCCAGACGGACACCTTCTTCGGGACGTTCTCCGAAGCCCTGAAGAAGGGCGAGGACATCGGCGGCGGCCCGATCATGCTGATCGTCGTCTCGCTGGTCTCGATCCTCGCCGCCGGCGTCCTCTGGCTGGAGCTCGTCATCCGGGCCGCCCTGCTCTACGTGGGCGCCCTGCTCGGCACGGTCGTGTACGCGGGTCTGGTCGACAAGAACCTGTGGACGCACGTCCGCCGCTGGGCGGGCATCATGATCGCCGTCATCCTCGTCAAACCGATCATCGTCATCGTGCTCGGCCTCGCCGGGGCGCTCTCCGCCGACGACGGGCCCGACGCGTTCTCGGCGGTCGTCTCCGGGCTCTCGATCATCCTGCTCGCCATCTTCGCGAGCGCCATGATCTACCGCTTCGTGCCGGGCTTCGGCGACGAGATCGCCAATTCCCGCAACAACCGCATCTCCCAGGGCGCCGAGAACCGCGCCGCGGCCGTCATCACCTCCCCCGCGTCCCTCGTGTCCCAGGGCATCAAGACCCACAGCTCCCGCGGCGGCGGAGGCGGCGGCAACAACCAGCCGCGGCCCGCCAACGCGGTCAGCGGCGGCGTCGCCGCCCACAGCAGCCGCACCGGCGGAGGCGGCGGGGGCGGCGGCACCGGCGGCTCATCGAGCGGCGGCGGATCTGTCCCATCCGCCGCGCCCCCGCCCAGGGGCAGCGCCACCAGCACTCCGCACGCACGCAACCGCGGCGGAGGCGGCTCAGGAAACGGTTCCACTGGCAGTACCAAACGCACGGGAGGTGAAGGGCGTTGACGACTCAGTCCCACGTGTCGCAACCGATCGCGCCCCGCCGCACATATCTGATCGGCCGCGCGCGGCCGAACGCGATCGTCGGCAAGAACCGGGAGACCGGCGAGATCGCGCTGATCATCGCGGGAGCCTTCATCGGGATGATGTGCGGGCTCCTCGTCCCCGTCCTCTCCCTGCGCATCGTGCTGCTCATGGGCTTCCCCATGCTCGCGATCGCCGCGGTCTACGTCCCCTACAAGGGCCGCACGTTCTACAAGTGGTTCGAGATCAACCGCAGCTTCAAGCGCTCCCTCAAGCGCGGCACCGCCTACCGCTCCGCCACCCCCGAGGCGGGCGTCCGCCTCGACGGCAAGGAGGTCGAGGTCGGCCCGCCGCCGGGCATCGGACGCATCAGCTGGCTGGCCGCGCCCTTCGGGCCGGATGAAATCGCCGTACTGCTGCATGCCGACCGGCGTACCGTCACCGCCGCCATCGAGATCGAGGGCCCGGGCGTCGGGCTTCGCGACTCCGAGGACCAGGAGGCGCTCGTCGACCGGTTCGGGACGCTGCTCAAGCACGTCGCGAACGGCGACGGCTTCGTGACGCGCCTCCAGATGCTCGCGCGCACCCTCCCGGCCGACCCGGACGCCCACGCCAAGGACGTCACCGTACGAGGCGACGACCGGGCACTGCCCTGGCTCCAGCAGTCGTACGAGCAGCTCCAGTCGATGGTGTCCACCAGCAGCGAGCAGCACCGCGCGTATCTCGTGGCCTGCATGCACTACTCCCGCGATCTGGCCGCCGAGGCCCAGGCCATGGCCCGCGCCAGCCGCCCGCACGGCGGCCGGAAGCTGGACAAGGACGCCGGTCTCGCCGTCGTCATGGCGCGCGAACTGACCGACATCTGCTCGCGGCTCCAGGAAGCCGACATCCGCGTACGGCAGCCGCTCGGGCAAGGGCGGCTCTCCTCGCTCGTGCACTCCATGTACGACCCGGACCACCCCATCGACCACATCCAGGCGATGACGAAGCGCAACGCCTGGCCCGCCGAGCTCGACGCCCTGGAGCCCACCTACCTCCAGGCCAAGACCCGCGAGTCCTCGACGCGCGCTCCCTGGTGCCACGCCACGGCCTGGGTGAAGGAGTGGCCGATGACCCCCGTCGGCGTGAACTTCCTCGCCCCTCTGCTCGTCCACACCCCGGACGTGATCCGCACGGTCGCGGTGACCATGGACCTCGAACCCACCGAGGTCGCCATCGAGCGCATGCTGACGGAGAAGACGAACGACGAGGCGGAGGCGAGCCGTCAGGCCAAGCTGAACCGCACGGTCGACCCGCGTGACATCGCGTCGAACTCCCGTCTGGACCAGCGCGGCGAGGACCTCGCGAGCGGCGCGGCCGGCGTCAATCTCGTCGGCTACATCACCGTCTCGTCCCGCTCCCCCGAAGCCCTCGCACGCGACAAGCGCACCATCCGGGCCTCGGCCGGGAAGTCGTATCTGAAGCTGGAGTGGTGCGACCGCGAGCACCACAGGGCCTTCGTCAACACGCTGCCGTTCGCGACCGGCATCCGACGCTAGAGCTGAGGGCTGCCAATCATGCGGGATCCGCTGACCATCCTCACGGACGCCTTCACGTCCTTCCTGTTCGGGAAGGTGGAGACGACCAGACTCCCGGTGCGTACGTCGACGGGGCAGGCCCAGGCGGTCTACCTGCCGACGGCCGCCCCCGGCCTCGGCGACTCGGGCGTGATCATCGGGCGCGAGGTGTACTCCGGCAAGGGGTACATCTACGACCCCTTCCAGCTGTACGGGCAGCAGCTCCCCGCCCCGCACTGGCTGGTGCTCGGCGAGTCGGGCAACGGCAAGTCGGCCCTGGAGAAGACGTACGTCCTGCGGCAGCTGCGGTTCAAGGACCGGCAGGTGGTCGTCCTGGACGCGCAGGGCGAGGACGGCGTCGGCGAGTGGAACCTCATCGCCGAGGAGCTGGGCATAACTCCCATCCGCCTCGACCCCACGGCCGCCCTCGACATGGGGATCCGCCTCAACCCGCTCGACCCGGCGATCACGACGACGGGCCAGCTCGCGCTGCTCCGCACGATCATCGAGGTCGCGATGGGGCACGGCCTCGACGAGCGCTCGGGCTTCGCGCTCAAGGTCGCCCACGCGTACGTGAACGAGACGATCGTCGAGCGCCAGCCGGTCCTCACGGACATCGTGGAGCAGCTGCGCCACCCGGAGCCGGAGTCCGCCGAAGCCATGAACGTCGCCATAGACGACGTACGGGCGTGGGGTCTGGACGTCGCGCTCGTCCTGGACCGCCTGGTCGACGGTGACCTGCGGGGCATGTTCGACGGCCCGACGACGGTCGGCATCGACCTGGACGCCCCGCTGATCGTCTTCGACCTCTCGCACATCGACCGCAACTCGATCGCGATGCCGATCCTGATGGCGATCGTCGGCGTCTGGCTCGAACACACGTGGATCCGCCCGGACCGCAAGAAGCGCATCTTCCTGGTGGAGGAGGCGTGGCACATCATCAACTCCCCCTTCGTCGCGCAGCTCTTCCAGCGGCTGCTCAAGTTCGGCCGGCGTCTCGGCCTGTCCTTCGTGGCGGTCGTCCACCACCTGAGCGACGTGGTGGACGGGGCGGCGGCCAAGGAAGCGGCCGCGATCCTGAAGATGGCGTCCACGAGGACGATCTACGCCCAGAAGGCGGACGAGGCGAGAGCGACGGGCCGGGTGCTCGGGCTGCCCCGCTGGGCGGTGGAGATCATCCCGACCCTCACGCCGGGCATCGCGGTGTGGGACGTGAACGGCAACGTCCAGGTGGTCAAACACCTGATCACGGAGACCGAGCGCCCCCTGGTCTTCACCGACCGCGCCATGACCGAATCGTCGGCGGACCAGTTCGTCGGCGACGAGGCGCTGCGGGCCGCGGATCTGGAGGCGGAGGAGCGTGCGGCGTACATGGAGCAGCAGATGAACGGTCCTTCGTCGTCGCGTTCCGGGGTGGCATGAGCGATGGGATACCGGGAGCCTGAGCCCGAGTACCGCGACCGGGGCGGGCGGCGCGAGTCACGGGAGCGGGGGGTTCCCGACGGCCTCCTGGTGGGCGGCCTCGCCTTCGTGCTCGGCCTGACCGTCCTCGTCTGGTCGGCGACGGGCCTCGCGGGCCTGTTCTCGCACGGCTCCTGGCCCGAGCACGTCACCTTCGGCAATACGCCGGTGGCGATGCGGCAGCTGGTACAGCAGCCCCACGACATCGCGGGCGCCTGGCCGGCCACCCCGGCCGCCCAACTCACGGGCTACGGCCTGTTCTGGGGCCTCCTGATCGGCCAACTGATGGTCCTGGTCGTCCTCACCATCTTCGTACTGGGGACGGTGACGAGGTGGCGGGCGGTACGGAGGGCAAGACGCGCGGGGGCGACTGCGGGTCCGGCTTCTGCGCCTGCGGACGTTCCGATCGAGCACGTACCCGACCAGCCCGCCCCCGCCCGCAGCCCCGCCGAGGACGTCCACCCGCCTGTTCCCGCTGTGGGCAGGCGTCCCGCAGGGCGATGGGGGTCCCCCCGCTCGAACGAAGTTGAGAGTGGGGGAGGGTGGGCACAGCCCACGATGCCGGGCGCCGGTGAGATGAGCGCCAGCCCCGCCGAGGGGTACAGCACCGAAACCCTGGGTACAGAAGCAGCCACGGTCCCCACCCCCCGTACCCCCTTGGTACTGGGCCCCGCAGAGACCCGCCGCGCGCACGCGATCCAGGCCATCCGCGACGCGGAAAGCGCAGCCCTGATCCTCACATCGGACCCCACCCTGTGGGAGGAAACCAAGGACGCCAGAGCGAAGCTCGGCCCAGTCCTGGTCTACGACCCCTCCCACCTCTGCGACACCCCCGCAAGACTGCACTGGTCCCCCACCACAAACTGCGAGGACAAGGCAGTGGCAGCCCAAAGAGCCACCGCCCTCCTCGCCCCCATAAGGCCAAGCGCAAAACTGGACAGCTCAGTAGCAGAGACATCGGAAACCCTCCTCCGCAGCTTCCTGCACGCCGCAGCGGTGGACGGCCGCCCCGTCAAGCACGTACACCGCTGGGCCCAGGGAAACGGCGTACAGGAAGCGGTCCGCATCCTCCGCACCCACCAGAAGGCCTCATCGGGAGCCGCGGGCGAGCTGGAGGCGGCCCTCACCGCGTATCCGGAACGCCGCGACATGGCCCAGGAGTTGACGGCCCGCGCGCTCTCCGCGCTCTTCACCCTCAACGTACGGGAATCCTGCACCCCCAACAGAAACGACGCCCTCACGCTGGATTCCTTCATCGATGAAGGGGGCACGCTTTTTGTGGTGGGTGAAGCGATCGAGGACCCCAAGTCACCCAAGGGACCAGGCGCGATGCCCCTCCTCACGGCACTCGCCTCAAGCGTGGTCGAGCACGGCCGGCGCATGGCCGAACGGTCATCCTCCGGTCGGCTCGACCCACCAATGACCCTGGTCCTGGACGACGTGGCCGCCGTCGCCCCGCTCCCCCAGCTCCCGGAACTCCTGTCCACCGGCGCGGACCGCGGCCTGCCCACACTGGCCCTCCTGCGCTCCCGCGAACAGGCCCGCACCCGCTGGCCCCACGCGGAACTCCCCGGCTAGCCCTCCCCGCCCGGACCAGCCCCACCCGGGCCAGCCCCTCCCGCACCGGCCGCGCCCGGACCGCCCCTCAGGGTCCCCGTCCTACCCCCGTACAACCC
>NZ_JBNNJZ010000424.1:0-7089 GCF_050270335.1 Streptomyces sp. NPDC059900 | reverse complement strand
ATGGAGGACACGAGTTGTGCGTAATAACCGGGCGCGAGCCAGTCGTCACCGTCCAGGAAGGTGAGGTACTCGCCGCGCGCCGCGTCAAGGCCCGTGTTGCGGGCGGTCGCGAGACCGCCGTTCGTCTCATGTCTGAGATGGACGGCGCCGGGCAGCTCGCGCGCGGCACGCTCCAGGATCTCTGGAGTCTCATCCTTCGAACAGTCGTCGACGAGAATGAATTCGAAGTCGTCGCGTGCGTTCGCTCGCAGACTCTTCAAGGTGTCGGGCGCGTATTGCTGCACGTTGTAGAACGGCACGATGACGGAGAGCTTAACCACGTGGGTGACGTTAGGTGTCGGCCCGGCATTCGTCTTGGCCGAAGGTGAGATGCCAGGTGAACGACGCATGGCGGAATGGTTAACCCGCCTGCCCACCGGCGGTTTCCCGGCCTGATTCGCCATTCGTCGGCATTCTGTTAACCGTTTGTTGCACCTGAGTTGGGCCGCCAATCGAAATGCCTTCCTAGCGTCTTGGCTGTGCCAGCAAGCAACAGCGGGACGACACGGATCACCGTGCTCGCCGACTCCGACACCCGGTGGAAATGGGGCGCGCTCACCGCGAGCCGCCTCACCGCCGAGGGCGCGGACACACGCCTCGACGGACGCCTCCTTCGCGGCCGGGCCACGCCCACCGTCCGCCAGCTCGAAGAGGTCGGGGTGCGCGCGGACTCCCTGCGTGAGGTCACCGCGATCGAGTTCCTGCGCGAGGTCGAGCGCGAAGCGCCCGACGTGATCGTGCTCGCCCTGGTGGGCGGCGCGGTCCAGGCGGTCCTGCACGGGCTCGCCCGTATCGCGCAGGACGCTGCGGCAACCGGCGGGCGCCGGCCCGTCGTCGTCACCGGCTATGTCGGCGTCGTCTACGAGAAGCTCGCCGACGGCCTGCTGCTGCGGCACGGCGCGGACGTCGTCCTCGCCAACTCCCGCCAGGACGCGGAGCGTTTCCGCGCCGTGTACGAGGGGGTCGGCGCCGACGCGTCGGGCGTCGTGGAGAGCGCGCTGCCGTTCCTGGGCGGCGCGGCCTATCCCGGAAAGGGCCAGAAGCGCGACCCGTACACGGTCGTCTTCGCGGCGCAGCCCTCCGTGCCCGACAGCCGCGCACACCGCACGTACCTGCTGCGCCGCATGGCCGAGCACGCACGCATGCACCCGGACCGCGAGGTCCTGATCAAGCTGCGCAGCAAGCCCGGCGAACACACCACGCACATCGAGGAACTGCCCTACCAGAAGCTCGCCAAGGGCGAGGACCTGCCGCCCAACTGCCGTCTCGTGTACGGGAACATGGGCGAGGTCCTCGACCGCACCGACCTGCTCGTCACGGTCAGCTCCACCGCCGCGCTCGAATCCCTGCACCGCCGCATCCCCACCGCGGTCCTCACCGACCTCGGGGTGCGCGAGGCGCTCGGCAACCACCACTTCATCGGCTCCGGATGCCTGGCGTCCTGGGACGAGATCGACGCGGGGTACAGCCCCGAGGCCGCTCCCGAGTGGGTCGCGCGGCAGGGCGTCGCGCCCGACGGGACGTACGAGAAGGCCTTCGACGCGGCACGTGAACGCGTGACGTCGCTGCTCGCCAGGACCTCGCTGCCCGCGATCACCCCGTACTACAGCCTCACCACCGCCCCCGGATACCTCCCCGGCATCCTGGCCCGCCACCACCTCGGCCCGGACGGTGCCCCGCTGCCCGGTGTCCCCGCCGCGGACCGCGAGCCGGGACCCGTGCGCCAGGCCGTCCGCAGCGCGGCGCGCGGCGCCTACCGGCACGGGGTGCAGCGCGTGGCCCCCGTCATCCGGCGGATGGGCGAGCTGTGAACCGCGGTCGAGCCGTGATCCCCCACCCCTCTCAAGGAGCCCCCATGTCCCGTCCCGCCCCGGGAAGCGCGCCCGCCCACCGCGTCCTCGCCGTCATCCCGGCCCGCGGCGGCTCCAAGGGCGTGCCCGCCAAGAACCTCGCCCCGGTCGGCGGTGTGCCCCTGGTGGCGCGCGCCATCCGCGAGTGCCTGGCCGCGCGGCTCGTCACGGACGTCGTCGTCTCCACGGACGACCACGTGATCGCCGAGGCCGCGCGCTCGGCGGGCGCCGAAGTGGTGCTCCGCCCCGCCGCGATCGCGGGGGACACCGCGACCAGCGAGGCCGCCGTCCTGCACGCGATGAACGAGCACGAGGCGCTGCACGGCACGCCGGTCGACGTCGTCCTGCTCGTACAGTGCACCAGCCCCTTCATCGTCCGCGAGGACATCGACGGCGTGGTCGGCTCGATCATCGACGGCGGCGCGGACACCGCACTGACCGTGGCCCCCTTCCACGGCTTCGTCTGGCGCGACGCCGACGACGAGCCCGCCGCCCTCGACGCACGCCGCACCGGCCAGCTCGGCGGCACCACGAAGGTCGCCAACGCGACGGCCACGGACGGCGGTTACGGCGTCAACCACGACAAGTCCTTCCGCCCGCGCCGCCAGGACCGCCCCCAGGACCTCCTGGAGACCGGCGCGGTCTACGCCATGGACGTGGCCGGCTTCCGCGAGCACAAGCACCGCTTCTTCGGGCGTACCGAACTGGTCCGTACGGACCCGGCGCGTGTCCTGGAGATCGACGACCCGCACGACCTGGCCCGCGCCAGGGCGCTCGCGCCGCTCTTCGACTCCGACCGGGCCGACGCCCTTCCGACCCGCGACGACATCGACGCGGTCGTACTCGACTTCGACGGCACCCAGACCGACGACAGGGTGCTGATCGACTCCGAAGGACGGGAGTTCGTCTCCGTGCACCGCGGGGACGGCCTCGGCATCGCGGCCCTGCGTGACGAGGGCATCCCGCTGCTGATCCTGTCCACGGAGAAGAACCCGGTCGTCGCCGCGCGGGCCAGGAAGCTGAAGCTTCCCGTCCTGCACGGCATCGACCGCAAGGACCTCGCACTCAAGCAGTGGTGCGAGGAGCAGGGCATCGCTCCCGAGCGCGTGCTCTACGTCGGAAACGACGTCAACGACCTGCCGTGCTTCAGCCTCGTCGGCTGGCCCGTGGCGGTCGCGAGCGCCCACGACGTCGTACGCGGCGCCGCACGCGCGGTCACCGCACTCCCCGGTGGTGACGGCGCGATCCGAGAGATCGCCGCATGGATCCTCGGCCCCTCCCTCAACAAGTAAGGAAAGTTCTGCCATGAGCTCCACGACCCCCACGGCCTCCAACTCCCGTCTGCGCACCTTCGGTTCGAAGACCGCGGGTCCCGGCCAGCCCGTCTACATCACGGGTGAGATCGGCATCAACCACAACGGCGAGCTCGACAACGCCCTCGCGCTGATCGACGTGGCCGCCGACGCCGGCTGCGACGCGGTGAAGTTCCAGAAGCGCACCCCGGAGATCTGCACCCCGCGCGACCAGTGGGACATCGAGCGCGACACCCCCTGGGGCCGGATGACGTACATCGACTACCGCCACCGCGTGGAGTTCGGCGAGTCCGAGTACCAGGCCATCACCGAGCACTGCAAGAAGCGCGGCATCGACTGGTTCGCCTCCCCGTGGGACACCGAGGCCGTCGCCTTCCTGGAGAAGTTCGACCTCCCGGCCCACAAGGTCGCCTCCGCCTCGCTCACGGACGACGAGCTGCTTCGCGCCCTGCGCGCCACCGGCCGCACGGTCATCCTCTCCACCGGCATGTCGACCCCGAAGCAGATCCGCCACGCGGTCGAGGTCCTCGGCTCGGACAACATCCTGATGTGCCACGCCACGTCGACGTACCCGGCGCAGGCCGAGGAGCTCAACCTCCGCGTGATCAACACCCTCCAGCAGGAGTACCCCAACGTCCCGATCGGCTACTCCGGCCACGAGACGGGCCTTCAGACGACTCTGGCGGCCGTGGCCCTTGGCGCCACCTTCGTCGAGCGTCACATCACCCTCGACCGCGCCATGTGGGGCTCGGACCAGGCCGCCTCCGTCGAGCCGCAGGGCCTCACCCGCCTCGTCCGTGACATCCGCACCATCGAGGCGTCCCTCGGTGACGGCGTCAAGAAGGTCTACGAGTCGGAGCTCGGCCCGATGAAGAAGCTGCGCCGCGTCGCGGGCGTCGTCGCCGAGGCCGACGCGGCCGAGCGCGAGCCGGTCGCGGTCTGAGCGCGCGGACGCTCTTGACGGGGCCTCCCACCGGGCCCCCTTACCAGGACAGGACACGGTCATACGACGATGAGCCCCCGACCCGCCGGGCCGACGGCCCCCACCGCTGAGGCGCCGCCCACCACGCTGGCGTTCGTAGAGAGCCCTGTGCAGCTCCTCAACGTCCTTGAGTGGGCGCATTCGGCGGGGGCCACCGGCCCGGCCGGGGGTCTCACCGTCGTCGTCCTCTCCCCGAACGACCCCATGACCCGTGGCCAGTTGCGCCGCATGGCCCAGCTGGCCCGCGACGAGGGCCTGAACGTCCGCTGGGAGGAGGCGCGCGGCGGCGCGGCTGCTCCCTTCCAGACGATCGGCGGCCTGACGGGCGCGCTGCGCGCGGCGGACCGGATCGTCATCGGCGACCCGTTCTCGCGCTACGTACAGCTGCTCCTGACGATCACGCGGGCTCGCTCGCTGGTGGTCGTGGACGACGGAACGGCCACGATGGAGTTCGTGGCGCAGCTGGCGGCGGGGGAGCGGCTGGTGCGCTGGCACCGGCGCGGGGGGCGCCCCGGCGTCCGTGACCTGGCCTTCGCCCCGATCTCGTCCTCGGCCCGCCGCCGCCTGACGCCGGGCGGCAAGCGCACGGTGGAGATCTTCTCCTCGATGCCGATCGACTCGGCGCCGGAGGGTGTGCGGGTGACCGCGAACTCCTTCGCGTGGACGCGGGACCGCTTCGGCCCTCCCCGCGTCTCCAAGGGCGCGGACCTGGTGGGCACGTCCCTCGTGGAGACGGGGGTGGTGGACCCCGACCGCTATGTGGAGGCGGTCCGCTCGCTGTCCCGCGCACACGGCGCCACGCGCTACTTCGCCCACCGCCGCGAGAGCGCCGAGAAACTCCACCGCCTGGCGGTGGAAACGGGCCTCCAGGTGGTCCGCCCCGACCTCCCCCTGGAACTGATCGCCCGTCGGGGCCCGATCGGCAGCACGATCCTGAGCTTCCCCTCCACCGTGGTCCACACCCTGCCCCTGGCCCTGGCGGGCACGGAGGTCCGGGTAGCGGTCTGCGACATCGACCCGGCATGGCTGACGGAGAACGCCTCGCCGCGAGCAGAGGGCTTCCTCTCCGGCGTCACGGGCACGGCCCGCGACGTACACCGCCTGGCGGCAGTGGCTTCCCCCTCGCAGGGCCTCGCAACTACGGCGTGACTCCAGCCTTGATCGCCGCCGGTCCGCTGAGGTGTCCGACACCCCCGCGGGCCGGTCGGTGTGCATGGACCTTCGCCTCCGTGGTACCTGTGGAGTGGCCCCGCCCCAGCTGCGCACAGGGGTGTCGTCAGGGAGGTGGCGTACGCATATGACCAGTGCCTTATCCCCTAAAAAGGCGGAGAGTTTACCCACCTCAAGTAGCGCCCATGCGCCACGCGGCCACTTTTTCTTACCCTATCGGGCTGAACTTTTGTTGATCGTGGGTCAGTTGGTCCCTGGCTCGCCCTACCCTTCAGAGGGTGAACCAACTGATGTCACGAGATTCCGAGCGAGAGTCAGGGCGAGGGCCCGAGCGCGATTCCGAGCGAGGTTCCGAGGTCGATCTGCCCGGCGAAGCCCCGGGGGGCGCACCCGGAGAAGCCGCACTCCCCGGCACACTCCCGGCCGCCCTGCGCAGCGAACTCATCGCCTTCCGCCGCGACTTGCACATGCATCCCGAGCTCGGTAACCAGGAGTTCCGTACCACCGCGGCCCTCAAGGCCCGGCTCGAATGCGCCGGCCTCGAACCGCGCGTGCTCGACATCGGCACGGGCCTCGTCTGTGACATCGGCACCGAGCAGTGGGACGGCGTACGCCCCATGCTCGCCCTGCGCGCCGACATCGACGCCCTGCCCATCCCGGACACCAAGCTCGGCGTCCCGTACCACTCCACCGTGCCCGACCGCGCCCACGCCTGCGGCCACGACGTGCACACCACCGTCGTGCTCGGGGCCGGGCTCGTCCTCGCCGACCTCGCGAAGCAGGGGAAACTGCCCCAGCCCGTACGGCTGATCTTCCAGCCCGCGGAGGAGGTTCTGCCCGGCGGTGCTCCCGACGCCATTGAGTCCGGGGTCCTTGAGGGAGTCGGGCGTATCGTCGGCGTGCACTGTGATCCCCGTGTCGACGCCGGGAAGATCGGGTTGCGGCACGGGCCCATCACCTCCGCCTGTGACCGCCTCGAGGTCTCGCTCGACGGGGCCGGCGGGCATACCGCCCGGCCGCATCTGACGACCGACCTGGTGACCGCCGCCGCCAAGGTCGTCACCGAGGTTCCCGCTTTGGTCGCCCGGCGTATCGACGCCCGCTCGGGGCTCGCGGTGACCTGGGGCCGCATCGAGTCCGGGCACGCCTGCAACGTCATCCCGCAGCACGCCGAACTCTCCGGCACCGTCCGCTGCCTGGACCTCACCGCCTGGCGGCAGGCCCCTGACCTGGTGCACGGCGCCATCCAGGAGATCGCCGATCTGTACCGTGCCAAGACCGTGGTGAACTACATCCGCGGGGTCCCGCCCGTCGTGAATGACCCCGAGGTAACTGACCTGTTGAGGGACTCCATGGAGCTGCGGCGCGGCACGCACTCCGTCGAGGACACCGAACAGAGCCTGGGCGGCGAGGACTTCTCCTGGTACCTGGAGCACGTGCCCGGCGCCATGGCCCGCCTCGGTGTCCGTACGCCCGGCGAGCGCACCGTCCGCGATCTGCACCAGGGCGACTTCGACGCGGACGAGTCGGCGATCACGGTGGGCGTCGAGATGTTCACCGCGGCGGCGCTGCTCGACGGCACCTACCGGTAACCACCGCTATCGGCCGGTTACGGCGGACCCGTTCACCCGGACGTAACCGGCCCTCGGCACGAATAGGTAACGGCAGTGCGAAACCCCGTTCCCCTCCCTTTCTACGCGCGTTACTGTGCCCCGCAAACAGGCCCCGCCAAGGG
>NZ_JBNNJZ010000423.1:0-7103 GCF_050270335.1 Streptomyces sp. NPDC059900 | reverse complement strand
GATCGCGTCCGTTCACAACCAGGAAGGACCGCAAAGCACATGACCGACCTCATCGCACTGGACCGCACCGCCGTCGAAGAATCACTGCGCGTCCTGCGCGCCGCGCGCGACACCGACTGGGATCGCCCCTCCCCCTGCGCGGGCTGGACGCTGCGCGACCTGGTGGCGCACATGACCGCGCAGCACCACGGGTTCGCGGCTGCGGCGCGGGGATCGGGAGCCGACCGTACGTACTGGATCGAGTTCGATCTCGGCGCCGACCCCTTCGAGCGGTACGACGAGTCGGTACGTCACGTCCTGGCCGCGTTCGCCGAAGAGGGCGTCCTGGAGCGGGGGTTCACCCTGCCCGCGGTCGGCGGGACGTTCACGGGGCGGATCGCCGTCGGCTTCCACCTCCTGGACTACGTGGTGCACGCATGGGACGTGGCGACGACCATCGGCGTCGAAGCCGACCTCCCGCGGCCGGTCGTCGAGGCCGCTCTCGAAGTCGCCCGCAGGGTGCCGAAGGACCCCGGACACCGGGGCCCGGGAGCCGCGTTCGCGCCTGCCCTGCCCACTGCGGAGAACGCTTCCCCGCTGGAGGAGATGCTGGCGCTCCTGGGACGCCGGACCGGAGCGGCACATTCGTAGGGCGAAGCGTTGAACATCACGCACACCTCTTCCGTATCTCCCGGTACCAGGAAGTAGCTTGCCTCCACGGCAGGTTGACCGGGCAGGGAGGCACGGCACATTGCGGCGCATCAACGGCACGGCTCTGATCATCGCGGCACTCGTGGTCACGCTGGGGGCGCTCGCGTTCCCCATGTGGTCCTACGCCGACCGTTCGGGCACGGGGCCCGCCAATCTGGCCGCAGGGTCCGTGGCGACACAGTGGGGTCCGCTGTCGGCGGCCGACCGCGATCTCCTCGTGAAGGTGCGGCTCGCGGGACTGTGGGAGCTGCCCGCGGGCCAGCAGGCCGTCGAGCGGGCGCCGACCGAGGCGATCAAGGAGGCCGGTGACCATCTGATCGTCGGCCACACGGACCTCGACAAGCGGGCCCGCTCGGTCGCGGCGCAGCTCGGCGTGGAGCTGCCGAACCAGCCCACCGCCCAGCAGCAGGGCTGGCTCCAGGAGCTGACCGAGGCCGACGGCATGGAGTACCAGCGGAAGTTCGCGAATCTGCTGCGGGCCGCGCACGGCAAGGTGTTCGCGGTGATCGCGCAGATCCGCGACAGCACCCGCAACACGCTGATACGCCAGCTGGCCAGCGACTCCAACCAGACGGTCCTCGACCACATCACGATGCTGGAGGCCACGGGTCTGGTCGACTTCGACGACATCGCCAACGGCGGCGCCGCCACCGCAACGGCCAGCCCCACCGGTCCTCCCCCGCCCTCCGGCGTCACTCCCCCGGAGCCCCCGCCGGCCGGCCCGACTGGCGATGTGTCCACCACCTCGCGGCCCTCGCCCGCGCCGCCGGGCGAGGTCAACACGGACAGGCCGGAACCTCAAATGTAGCTCTGAACGTCCCCCCTCAGGGGTTCGGCCGCACCGGCCGGGGCCATGACCACTGCACACGTTCACCAGACCCGCGCGCGAGCACGAGTACGTGGACGAGCACCACGCGGGGTCTTGGCGGAGGAGGGGGAACATGAAGCACCTGGGGACCGGAATCGGGTGGCGTCCGGAGATCGCGGACGCCGTGGAACGGATGCCCGGCATCGACTGGGTCGAGGCAGTCGCGGAGAACCTGTGCCCCGGGCACCTCCCCGACTCCCTGCTGCGGCTGCGCGAACGCGGCGTCACCGTGGTGCCGCACGGCGTCTCGCTCGGCCTCGGCGACGCCGCCCGGCCCGACGAGACCCGCCTCGCCGCGCTCGCCGAGCGCGCGCAGGCCCTCGGCTCGCCGCTGGTCACCGAGCACATCGCCTTCGTACGCGCCGGAGGGCCGCTGACGGCTTCGCAGCCCCTTGAGGCGGGCCATCTGCTTCCGGTGCCGCGCACCCGCGACGCCCTCGACGTGCTGTGCGAGAACGTCCGCATCGCGCAGGACGCGCTGCCGGTGCCGCTCGCTGTGGAGAACATCGCGGCGCTGATCTCCTGGCCCGGCGAGGAGATGACGGAGGGACAGTTCCTGTACGAGCTCGTCGAGCGCACGGGCGTCCGCCTCCTCATCGACGTCGCCAACCTCCACACGAACCACGTCAACCGCGGCGAGGACCCGGCGAAGGCCCTGGACGAGCTGCCGGTCGAGGCCATCGCGTACGTCCATGTCGCGGGCGGCTTCGAGCGGGACGGCGTCTGGCACGACAGCCACGCCCACCCCGTCCCCGAGCCGGTCCTCGCGATCCTCGCGGACCTGGCGTCCCGGGTGACCCCGCCGGGTGTCCTCCTGGAGCGGGACGAGAACTTCCCTGCGCCGCAGGAGCTGGAGCGGGAGCTGGACGCGATCCGGGAGACCGTACGGGCGGGAGCGCCGGCCTCCGGCGAGAGTGCCGCCGGCGCGGCACCGGCCGCCGCCGCGCCTGCCGCGCGCCCCGTCCCCGTACCCGACCCCACCCGGCAGCGTCTCGCCCTCGCGCAGACCTCGCTCCTGTCCGCGCTCGTCGCGGGGACGCCCGCGCCCGAGGGGTTCGACCGGGCCCGGCTCGCCGTGCAGAGCCGGGCGCTGGCCGGGAAGCGGGCGGACGTCGTGGCGAAGGTGGCGCCCGAGCTGCCGGAGATCCTCGGCAAGGCCTATCGCACGGAGTTCCTCGCCTACGCCCAGGCACGGCCGATGTCCGGCGGATACCGGCGTGACGCGCTGGACTTCGCCGAGCGGCTGCTGCTCGCCGGGCAGCCCGAGGACTCCGAGGCACGCGGTCGCCTCACCCGGTGGTGGCTGGAGCGGTCCGGGCCCGCGCCGCTGGACGGCAAGCCGGTCACGCGGTGGCTGCGGGCGGCTCGCCTCGCCCTGCGGCGGGGATAGGAGGCGGCCGTGCAGATCCTGTCCGTCTGCTTCGCCCTGCTGGTCGCGGCCTCGTCGGCCGCGCTCCTCGTCGGTGCCTCCCGTGTACGGCAGGCCCCGCCCGCGCATCCCGACGCGCGGCACGGAGCCGTGTTCGACCCCTTTGAGGCGGCCTTCCTCGCGGGCGGCCCCGGCCGCGTTGCCGACGCCGCCATAGCGGCGCTGCACGAGGACGGACGCCTGGTCGTCGCGTTTCCCGGCATCGTCGAGATCCGATCGGCCGAGGCCCGCAATCCGGTGGAGGCCGCGGCGATCGAGGCCAGGGCATCGGCGCCGAGCAGCGCCCTGCACTGGCTGCGCATCGGCGTGATGCGCAGCCCGGCCGTGCAGGCGATCGGCGACGCCCTGGCGCTGCGCGGCATGATGGTGCGGCCCGAGGCCCTGAGCAGCCTGCGGCGCCGAAGGCTGCGGCACAACATCCTGAGCGGCATCGGCTTCTTCCTCGTCATCGCCGTCATCGCCGTCGAGGACGACGACGGCCCCTCATGGGACCCCGTGAGCGCGTCCACCATCATCCTGATCGCGGTGTGGGTGACCGGCGCTCTGGTCAGCCTGCTCTCCGGGCGCGCCGCCCGCACCCGGGTGACCGCCACGGGCCGGACCGCGCTCGCGGAGTACCGCGCGGCGGGCGAGAACGTCCACGGCGCGGCGCACCGCGTGGCGGTGGACGGCCTGGTCGGGGTGCTCGACCCCGGGCTGCGCGCACAGCTGGAGGCCGCGCACCGCGTCAGGCCGGGGCGGACGCCGGGGACGTCCTCGGCGTACACGAGCTCCGGGAGCACCATCGCGTGGTGCGGGGGCGGTGGCGGCGACGGGGGTTCGGCGTGCGGCGGCTCCGGCTGCGGGGGCTCCGGCGGCTGCGGCGGCGGCTCCTCGTCCTGCGGGGGCGGCGGGGGCGGAGGCGGCTGCGGGGGCGGCGGAGGAGGCGGCTCCTAGGCTTCGGCTTCCACTTCGGTCCGGGGAAGAGTGTCCGCCCGCCTCCCGTGCCCCTTACCGGTACGGCAGTTGACGTACTCCGGGCGGTATCCCGCAGGGACCTCCGCGCGGCGCACTAACGTGCGGCGCGCAACAGGAGGCGTCATGCGATCCATCAACGGCACCGGCCTCATCGTCGCGGGACTCGTCGCGACCCTGGCCGCGCTGCTCTTCCCCGTCTGGTCATACGAGGACAGGTCGGGCACCAGCCTGGACAGACTCAACGCGGAGACCGTGTCGACGCAGTTCGGCCCGCTCTCCGCGCTCGACCGCGACTTCATCAGCAAGGTGCGCCTCGCGGGCCTCTGGGAGCTCCCCGCCGGTCAGCAGGCCGAGGCGCGCGGCACCACCAAGGCCGTGCAGACCGCGGGCGAGCATCTCGTCGAGGGCCACACGTTCCTGGACGCGCGGGTACGCGAGGTGGCGACGCAGCTCAGCCTCGAACTGCCCAACCAGCCCAACGCCCAGCAGCGGGAGTGGCTCGACGAGCTGAGCGACACGCACGGCGAGGCGTACGACGCGATGTTCGCCAACATCCTGCGCGCCGCCCACGGCAAGGTCTTCTCGGTGGTCGCCGAGGTCCGCGCGACCACCCGCAATTCGCTGGTGCGCGCGCTCGCCGACGACGCGAACACGACGGTCCTCGACCACATCACCGTCCTGGAGGGCACGGGCCTGGTCGACTTCGACGATCTGGCCCGTGACGCGGCATCGGCGGCTCCCGCTCCGGTGACCCGCTCCCCGGCCCCGCCCGGTCCGGCCGGAACACCGGCTCCGGCGACGCCGGTCTCCCCCTCCCCCACGTTCTCGCTGCCCCCGCCGGCATCCCGCCCCAAGCCGGCGAATCCCGAGAAAAAGGAGAAGGGGAAGGAGAAGGAGAAGACAGCCGGGGACAAGGACAAAGAAAAGGGCAAGAATTGAACCCGCGGCCAAGCGGAACGTTACGTACCCGCTATCCCGCGTCCGCATGCTGAATAACCCGTGGCGCGGCCCCGCTTTCTCGCATAAAACACCGGCATGTTCTGGCTTCCCCTCCTTCTCGTGGCCTGGGTCGTGACGGGCCTGTCCTGCGCCCGGCTCTGCCTCACCGCGTACCGCGCCGCCCGGCACGGCGCGGCCCCGGAGCACCGTCATGAACTGACGCTGTACGAAGCCGCCTTCCTCTCCGGCGGCCCCGCGCGCGTCGCCGACCTCACCCTCGTGTCGATGGCCCGCACCCGGCGCCTGCTGCTCGCGCACACCGGCTGGGCGACGGTCGTCGACCCGGTGGGCGGCGACGACATGGAGCGTTCGGTGCTCGGCGCCATAGGGCCCGACGGGCAGGCGCCGATAGCGCCGGTGCGCCGCGCGGCGGCGGGCACCGACGCCATGCGCGCCCTCGCGGACCGCCTCGTCGCGGCAGGTCTCGCCCTGCCCGACGGCACCTGGTCCGGGGTGGCCGGCGCGGTCCGGCAGGTGCGGGCCGCCACGGCGGCGGTGGTCGCGCTGGGAGTCGTGGCGCTGCTCATGCCCGCGCAGGAGCCGCCGGGGCAGGTGTCCGTGGCGCTCTGGTTCGCGCTGCCGCTGGTCCTGAACGCGAGCTGCCTGGCCGTCGCCCGCTTCGAGATCCACCCCTACCCCCGCTGGGCCTCGCCCGCGGGCCAGCTCCTGCTGAGCACGCTGCCTTCGCGCGGCGGCTCGGATCTCACCGCGGTCGCCGTACGCGGCACCCGCGTCCTGGCCGATCCGCAACTGCGTGCGGCTTTCGCACACCGGTATGCGGCGCATCGGAGTCATTGAGCCGAAACAGGTGAGGCGGTGCTTTACTTCGCCATTTACCGAACGAATCATCCCTTTTATTCGAGCAACGCACGGCCGAATGAAGGAATGAAGAGCGATGAGAGCAGCAGCCGCCCTCTACGGAACCGCCGGATCCCTGGTCCTGACCGCCCTCGTCGCCGCCCCCGCGGGAAGCGCGTCCGCGGCCGACCCCGCCCCCTATCTGGAGGCACACGGCAGCCTCCTCGCGGCCCAGCGCGCCGAGGCGGCGGGCATCCGCTTCGGCGACTGTCCGGCGTCGGAGGGCCTGCCGCCCTCGGTCAAGTGCGGCACCGTCTCGGTGCCCCTCGACTACGCGCGCCCGTACGGCAAGCAGATCAAGCTGACCGTCAGCCACGTCAAGGCCACGAAGAAGGCCGAACCGCGGCGCGGCAAGGCCGTCAAGCGGCAGGGCGCCCTCATCTTCAACCCCGGCGGGCCCGGCGGGTCCGGCATGTACTTCCCGATGGCCGGCATGCTCCCCGAGTGGAAGCGCATCGCGGCGGCGTACGACCTGGTGGGCTACGCCCCGCGCGGGGTGGGCCGCTCGGCTCCGATCTCCTGTCAGGACCCCAAGCGGTTCGCCAAGGCGCCGACCCAGGCGCCGACGCACCCGACCGCCGCGTACAAGCAGGAGCGCATCAAGCAGGCGAAGGCGTACGCGGAGGGCTGCGTCAAGCGCTCCGGGCAGGACGTGCGGCACTACACGAGCCTGAACAACGCCCGTGACCTGGACGTCCTGCGGGCGGCGCTCGGCGAGAAGAAGCTGACCTTCATGGGCGCTTCGTACGGGACCTACTTCGGCGCCGTGTACGCCTCGCTCTTCCCCACGCACGTGCGCCGCATGGTGTTCGACTCGGCGGTCAACCCGGACCCCGGGCAGATCTGGTACCGCAACAACCTCGACCAGTCCGCCGCCTTCGAACAGCGCTGGGGCGACTTCCGCACCTGGGTGGCCAAGCACGACAAGACGTACCACCTGGGCAAGACGCCCGAGGCCGTCTCGCGGAGCTACGAGAAGGTGCGCGACGCGGTCGCGAAGAAGCCCGCGGGCGGCAAGGTCGGGCCCGGCCAGCTCCAGTCGGCGTACCTCCAGGCCGGGTACTACGACGACTACTGGCCGACGCGTGCCTCGGCGCTCTCGGCGTATCTGAAGGGCAACCCGAAGCCGCTCATCGAGCAGGCGGGGCCGGAGCCGAAGGCGGCCAAGGAGTCGGAGAACGGCAACGCGGTCTACACCGCGGTCGAGTGCAACGACGCGGCCTGGCCGACCGACTTCGCTACCTGGGACCGGGACAACTCGAAGCTCGCGCGCACCGCTCCCTTCGAGACCTGGGACAACGC
>NZ_JBNNJZ010000422.1:0-7124 GCF_050270335.1 Streptomyces sp. NPDC059900 | reverse complement strand
CCCGGGGCGTCTCGCATCTGTGGAGCGAGGGAGGGTTCGCCCCCAAGGGCGGGGTGGCCGTGCTGGCCGGTCTGCTCACGGCGATGTTCAGCTTCCAGGGCAGCGAGATCGTCACGATCGCCGCCGCCGAGTCCGAGGAACCGAAGAAGAACATCAAGAAGGCCGTGCGTGCCGTCGTGTGGCGCCTGGGCCTCTTCTACGTCGGCTCGATCTTCGTCGTGGTCGCCCTGGTGCCGTGGAACTCCGACGCCCTTGCCGACGGCTCCTACCAGGCGGTCCTCGACCGGATGAACATCCCGGGCGCCGGGCTGATCATGGACGTGGTGCTGGTCGTGGCGGTGAGCAGCTGTCTCAACTCGGCCATCTACACCGCCTCGCGCATGGCGTTCTCCCTGGCCCGCCGCCAGGACGCCCCCGCGGCCCTCGCCGCCACATCGGCGGCCGGTGTGCCCCGTAACGCAGTGCTCGCCTCGACCGTCATCGGTGTCGCCGCGGTGATCGCCAACTACCTGCTGCCGAGCGTCTTCACGTACCTCATCGCCTCCAGCGGCGCGATCGCCCTGATGATGTACATGGTCATCGCCATCACCCAGTACGCGACGCGGCGCAAGGAGCCGCAGGCGGGCGAGGTGCGGATGTGGGCGTTCCCGTATCTGACCCTGGCCACGATCGCGTTCATCGCCGGGGTGCTCGTCCTCATGGCGGTGCTGCCCGGCCACCGTCTGGAACTGTGGCTCTCCCTGGCCCTGGCCGCGGTCCTGGTCACCGCGGGGGTGCTGCGGCAGCGGCGGCACGGCAACCGGCCCGCGGCGGCGGCCGGGCAGGGGTGAGGCGTCAGGGGAGCCTGGCGTGCGTGGCTCGCGCCACGAACTCGGTGGGCAGGACGAGGCGTTCGCCGTCGGGGTCGGCGTCGCCGTCGATGCGCCGTACGAGCAGGCGCGCCGCCTGACGCGAGAGTTCGCGCAGGTCGTGGCGGACCGTGGTCAGCCGGAACACCTCCCAGGACGCCATGGGCAGGTCGTCGAAGCCGATCACGGTCAGGTCGTCGGGGACCCGGATACCGGCCGCCAGCGCCGCGTTCAGGACACCGATGGCGACCACGTCGTTGCCGCAGAAGACCGCCGTGGGGGTCTGGGCCGCGTCAAGCAGCCGGGGCAGTGCCTGGTAGCCGGTCTCGTACTCGAAGGCGCCGCGTGCCACGCGGTCCTCGGGCAGCCCGATGCCCGCGTCGGCCAGGGCGAGGCGGAAGCCCAGCTCGCGGTCGCGTCCGGTCGTCGTGTTCGCCGCGCCGAAGATGCCGGCGATCCGGCGGTGTCCGAGCCCGGCGAGCGTGTGGGCGACCAGGCGTCCGCCGCCTTCGTTGTCGACGACCGAGGCGTAGTCGCCGCGGCGGCCCGTCTCGCGGTTGAGGAAGACGTAGGGCATGCCGCGGCGGTCCAGCTGCGCCGGCAGGGCGGAGTCGGTGGTGGCCGTCGCGAGCACCACGCCGTCCAGGGACTGGTCCAGGAGTTTCTCCTCGGCCACCGCCTCGTCGGAGCGTTCGGTCAGGAGCATCATCCGGTAGCCCAGGGCCTGGAGCTCGTCGTGCAGGGGGGCGATGACATGCGGGTAGAAGGGGTTGGTCAGGTCGGTGACGATCACTCCGATCCGCCGGGTGGACCGGGTCGACAGGGTGCGGCCCGCTTCGCTGGGCACGTAGTTCAGTGCCTGTGCCGCCTGGCGGACCTTCTCTCGGGTCGCCGCGGACACCCGGCGGTCGTCCCTCAGGGCGCGGGAGACGGTCGGCTGCGATACGCCGGCCAGCCTCGCCACGTCGTGACTTGTGATCGCCATCGGCCCTCTCCTCGTCGACCGGTGCGCCACCCCGGCGTCCGGTTCATCAGTATACGTATGCTGCGCCAGCCCGGCCGGGCGGGCATGCGCGGTGCGCGTACACGATCGCGGCCCGCGCCGAAGCCCTCGGGAGCGGCACCGGTCCGCACGACCCGCAAGCGGTCAGGCGGTCACGTCGGCGCAGCTCCCCTCGGCACTCCGGCACAGGTCTCGCGCACCCTACGCCCGCAACCCGCACCACGTGACCCCTTGACATCACACAACACAGGGCCTGTCATGGGAATGCATACGTATTCCATTCGAGGGAGCAGCCATGCCTGACGTCGTCGTGTCCACCGCCGAGCTGGGGCGCCGCACGGTCCGCCGCAGCGACTTCGTCTCCTGCAACCAGGCCTTCATCGACTGCCGTACGCCGGGCTCGGACCGCAAGGAGAACTACGCGATGATCGGGCCCGGCGTCTCGCAGGCCGCCGGTCAGCACGTCAACCTGCGCCTGCCGCACGGCTACAACATCGGTGCGGCCGCCATGCCCCACGGCATCACCAACAATCTCCACCTGCACTACACGGCCGAGGTGTTCGTCTGCACCGAGGGCGAATACCTCCTTCGCTGGGGCGCCGACGGCACCGAGGGGGAACTCACGCTCAGGGCAGGGGACATCGCCTCCATCCCCACCTGGATCTTCCGCGGCTTCACCAACACCGGCCCGGACGACGGCTGGATGTTCACCGTCCTCGGCCACGACCACACCGGCGGCATCATCTGGGGCCCCTCGGTACTGCGCGAGGCGCAGGGCCACGGCCTGTACCTGACGGCCGACAACCAGCTGATCGACACGGTCGCCGGTGACGAGATCCCGCCCGGCACCGAACTGACCGAACCGATGACCCGGGAGTACATCGACCGCCTGCGCCACTACGGCGTCCAGGAGATGAAGCGCCGCGTCGCGGCCGGCGACGAACTGGTCTGGTCCCAGCGGCCCTTCCTCGACAGCACCCTGCCCGGCGGCGGCGTCCGGCTGAGCTGTGTCATCGGCTACGGCATGACCGAGGACCTGCACCAGGAGCCCCGGATCTTCAACCCGCACGGCCACAACGTCGCCTGGCTGCGCGCCGAGCCGGGCCAGGGCGTCTCTCTGCACCGCCAGCAGGAGACGCAGACACTGATCGTCAAGGACGGCCTGTGGGAGATCACCCTCAACCGCACCGACCCCGTCTGCGTACAGCTGGGCCCGCGCGACATGCTCTCCGTACCGCAGGACGCCTGGCGCACGCTGCGCAATGTCGGCGACGAGCGCGGCGACCTCATGGTGGTCAACTCCGGTGACGGCCGCGTCCGCCTGGAGTGGGACGAGGAAGTCTCCAAGGCCGCCGCCGACGCGGGCCTGGGCATCGACCACAACGGCTACGTCGCCCCCTACGCCCTGCTCCCCCGCTCCGCGCGCCGCTGGTGACCGCCGTGCCCCGCACCGGAGTGCCGCGACCGCTGCCCCTTGTGGTGGTCCCCGGCATGCTGTGCGACCCGGCTCTGTGGGCGGAAGTCGACTTCCCCGAGGGCCACCCGGTCGTGCATCTCGAACTGGGAATGCCGGACATCGGGGCCCTGGCCGACGACCTGCTGTCCAGCGTGTCCGGCCCGTTCGTCGTGGTCGGGCTCAGCCTGGGCGCCATCGTCGCGTTCGAGGCGCTGCAGCGCTCCCCGGAGCGGATCGCCGGACTGTGCCTCATGTCGACCAACGCGGGCGCACCGCGCCCCGAGCAGCACGCGGCGTGGCGCGCGATGGACGGCCTGATCGGCGAGGGGCGGTTCGCGGACGTCGTCGAACAGACCCTGCCCGGCATGTTCCCCGTGCCCCGTCCGCCGAGCGAGCAGGCGCAGCGCTACCGGCGCATGGCACACGCCGTAGGCCCCGGGGCCGCGCGCGCCCAGCTGGCCGCCCAGTCGACTCGCCGGGACGCGATCGACGCTCTGCGCGGCGCCCGGTGCCCGGCCGTGGTCCTGTCCGGGTCCCGCGACGCCCTGTGCCCGCCGCACTTCCACCGGGCCATCGCAGAAGCGCTGCCGGACGCCGAACTGCGCGAAGTCCCCGACGCGGGCCATCTCCTGCCCTGGCAGCAGCCGTCCGCCGTCTCCGAAGCGCTGCGCGACCTGCTCGCACGGGTGCGGGAGACCCGGCCGCCGGCGCCCCCGTCGCACCCTGCCCGCTGAAACACCGCTGTGAGACCCACCCCGGAAACCTCTGGAACGCCCAGCCCCCCCCTGAGAAAAGAGCCGTCATGCCTCGTTTCCTCAAGTCCCCCGTCCCCGCCGGCACGGTCAGCGCCGCCCGCGCCGATGTCGCGGACCGCGTCAGCGCCATCCTCGACGACATCCGCGAGCGCGGTGACGAAGCGGTCCGCCAGTACTCCGAGAAGTTCGACGACTGGAGCCCGGAGTCCTTCCGCCTCTCCCCGGACGAGATCAGGAAGATCGTCGCCGATGTGCCGGAGACGGTCCTGGAGGACATCCGCTTCGTCCAGCAGCAGGTACGCACGTTCGCCCGGGCCCAGCGCGACTCGCTGCACGACGTGGAGATCGAGACCCTGCCCGGCGTCCGCCTCGGCCACCGGCACGTCCCCGTCGCCGGCGCCGGCGCCTACATACCCGGCGGGCGCTACCCGCTGACCGCCTCGGCGCACATGACGATCGTGACGGCGAAGGTGGCGGGCGTGGAGCGCGTCGCCGCCTGCACCCCGCCGATCCGGGGCGAGATCCCCGCCGCGACGGTCGCGGCCATGCATCTGGCCGGGGCCGACGAGCTCTACCTCCTGGGCGGCGTCCAGGCCGTGGCCGCCCTGGCCATCGGCACCGAGACGGTCGGCCGCGTGCCGCTGATCGCGGGGCCCGGCAACGCCTACGTCGCCGAGGCCAAGCGCCAGTTGTTCGGCGAGGTCGGCATCGACCTGTTCGCGGGCCCCACGGAGATCCTGGTGATCGCCGACGAGAACGCCGACCCGTTCGTGGTGGCCGTCGACCTCCTCTCGCAGGCCGAGCACGGCCCGGACTCCCCCGCCGTGCTCGTCACCACCTCCGAGGACCTCGGCCGGGCGGTCGAGCGCCACATCGAGCGGCTGCTGCCCGGCATGCCCACCAAGGACTTCGCGGGGCCCGCCTGGCGCGACCACGGCGAGATCGTCGTCGCGGACTCCCTGGACGAGGCCTTCGCGATCGCGGACTCCTACGCCAGCGAGCACGTCGAGGTCCTGACGGAGAACCCGCGCCAGGCGCTGGACAAGATGCGTGACTACGGTGCGCTCTTCCTCGGCGAAGGCACCTGCGTCTCCTACGGGGACAAGGTCATCGGCACCAACCACGTCCTGCCGACCCGCGGGGCCGCGCGCTACACCGGCGGCCTGTGGGTGGGCAAGTACCTCAAGACCGTCACCTACCAGGAGGTCACCGACACCTCCTCGTCGGCGCTGCTCGGCGAGGTGTGCGGGCGCGCGGCCCGCGTCGAGTTGTTCGAAGGCCACGCCCGCTCCGGCGATGTGCGCGCGGCCAAGTACGGCAACGCCACGCTGCCCTGGCACACCGACAACGCTGAGGCGAGCGCATGAGCGGCCCCGCGGCACCGCTGGCCGGACGCACCGCGCTGGTCAGCGGGGGCGGCAGCGGACTGGGCGCCGCCATCACGCGGGCCCTGCTCGCCGACGGGGCCCGGGTGGTGATCACCGGTCGCAACGAACAGGCCCTGAAGGAGACCGCGTCGCGTCTTGGCCCGGGCGTCGTCCACCGGGTGTGCGACGTGTCGCGGCCCGACGACGTCGAGGCGCTGGCGGACTCTCTCGCGGACGAAGAGGTCTCGGTCCTCGTCAACAACGCCGGAATCGCCGGTCCGGTGGCGCCCCTGACCGAGATCTCCGCCCGGGACTGGGACGAGGTGTTCGACGTGAACGTACGCGGCGTGTTCCTGATGTGCCGCGCCTTCCTGCCCGCCATGACGGCACGCGGCGCGGGCGATGTCATCAACATCGCCTCGGTATCGGGCAAGCGCCCCCTGCTGCGGCGCACCCCCTACTGCGCGTCCAAGATGGCGGTCATCGGACTGACCACCACCCTGGCGGGCGAGGTCGGCCCCTCGGGCGTCACGGTCAACTCCCTCTCTCCCGGGCCGGTCTCGGGCCCCCGGATGGAGCGCAACTTCCGCCTGGAGGCGGAGCGCACCGGCGGCAGTTACGCGCAGGCCGAGGAGGCGTTCGTGTCGCGCTCGGCGCTGGGCCGGATGGTCACCGAGGACGAGGTCGGCGCCGCGGTCAGCGCGATGCTCCGGATGCCGGGGCTCTGCGGCGCCGACATCGACCTCTCGGCCGGGATGGTCGCGCGGTGACGGCGGCAGAAGCGGAGCGCCGCCCGCTCAAGGAACGGCTGGCCGCCGGCGAGCGGTTGTACGGCGCGCTGGTGCGGCTTCCCTCCGAAACCCTGGTGGAGATGGCGGGGGTGGCGGGCCTGGACTACGTGGTCATCGACTGCGAGCACGGCCCCGCCGACACCGCGCTCCTCCAGCACCATCTGACGGCCGCGGCGGCTCAGGGCATCGACGTCCTGGTGCGCGTGGGAACGTCCGAACCCGCGCTCGCCCTTCGCTGCCTGGACCTGGGCGCCGCGGGGATCATCCACCCGCACGTCGACGATGCGCAGGACGCACGCCGGGCGGTGGCCTCGGTCCACTACCCGCCGCTGGGGACGCGGGGCTTCGCGACGTACAGCAGAGCCGGCCGCTTCGGCACGGTCACGGCGGCCGAGCATGTCGCCGCGTCCCGCGACGCCCTGGTGGTGGTGATGATCGAGACGCAGCAGGCCTGCGTTGCCGCGCCGGAGATCGCCGCCACGGAAGGAGTGGACGCGGTCCTGGTGGGCCCGGCCGATCTGGCGGCGGACTGCGCCTTCCCCGGCCAGGAGAAGGTCGACGCGCTGGTCGCGGCGGCCCACCAAGCTACCCGTGCGGCGGGCCGGTCGGTGATGACCATCGTGCCGGGCACAGAGGCGGCCAGGGCCGCCGAGCGGGCCGGGGCGCAACTGGTGCTCTACAACATGGCCCAGGTCCTGATGGACACTTTCCGCTCCCTCGCGGCGCCCGTGCAGGGCGAGGGGCTGGGCCCTCGCGCATGACGCCGTACGGCCGCGTCCGGCTCCTGCGACACCCCGTCAGGAGCCGGACGGGCCGTGCCCGGACACACCGCGGGGCTGCCCGCCGGGAAGCCCCGCGGGCAGCCCTGCGGAATGCATCGCTCCACCTCTTGACGGCCTCCGTC
>NZ_JBNNJZ010000421.1:0-7128 GCF_050270335.1 Streptomyces sp. NPDC059900 | reverse complement strand
TTTCCAACCCCACGCCGCAATCCGCGTGGTCCAACTGTCGGGTGGGCGGGTTTTTGTTTATAAGACCCTGTGGGGGCCCCCCCCCGGCTGGGGGGCGGCCCCACAACGCGTTCAGGTCTACTTCTGCGCGCACTCCGCGCACGTGCCGAAGATCTCGACCGTGTGCGCCACGTTCACGTACCCGTGCTCGGAGGCGATCGCCTCGGCCCACTTCTCGACCGCCGGGCCCTCGACCTCGACCGCCTTGCCGCACACCCGGCAGACCAGGTGATGGTGGTGGTCGCCGGTGGAGCAGCGGCGGTAGACCGACTCGCCCTCGTCGGTGCGGAGCACGTCGACCTCGCCCGCGTCGGCGAGGGACTGGAGCGTGCGGTAGACCGTCGTCAGGCCCACCGAATCGCCTTTGTGCTTGAGCATGTCGTGCAGGTCCTGCGCACTGCGGAACTCGTCCACCTCGCCCAGGGCCGCCGCCACCGCGGCGCGCTGCCGGGTGGATCGGCCTCGTACCGGGGGTCCCGCAGCTGTTGTCACAGGTGCCTCCTCAACTGATAACTCGCACGATCGCCCGCACATCTGTCATATCCCGTGGGGCCATTGTGCCAGCTCGCTCTCAGACGGTGACCTCGTCCGCCGGGCGCCGCGCGGCGGGAACGTCCGCCGTGCAGGTCGCGTCGGCGGCGGCCACGGCCCGGGCCCGGCGCCTGGCCAGCGGGGTCGCGAGCGCCGTCAGGACGACGAAGACGCCGATCGCCAGCAGGACGATGGTCGCTCCGGGCGGCACGTCCTGGTAGTACGAAGTGATCGTCCCGGAGAGGGTCACGGCGGTGCCGATGACCACGGACAGGACGAACGTCACCTTGAACGAGCGGGTGATCTGCTGGGCCGCCGCGACCGGCACCACCATCAGCGCGCTCACCAGGAGCAGGCCCACGACACGCATCGCGACGGTGACCGTCACCGCGGCCGTGACCGCGATGAGGAGGTTCAGGGCGCGCACCGGAAGCCCCGTCACCCGGGCGAACTCCTCGTCCTGGCTCACGGCGAACAGCTGCTTGCGCAGGCCGACCGTGACGAGGACCACAAACGCCGCGAGCAGGCAGATCGCCGTGACGTCGGAGTCCGAGACCGTGGAGAGCGAGCCGAAGAGGTACGAGGAGAGGTTCGCGTTCGAGCCGGTGTCCGAGAGGTTGATCAGCAGGACACCGCCCGCCATGCCGCCGTAGAACAGCATCGCGAGGGCGATGTCGCCGCGCGTCTTGCCGTACGCCCTGATCAGCTCCATGGTCACCGCGCCGACGATGGAGACGAGCGTGGCCATCCACACGGGGCTGGAGTTGAGCAGGAAGCCGAGGCCGACGCCCGTCATGGCGATGTGGCCGATGCCGTCGCCCATCAGGGCCTGGCGGCGCTGGACGAGGTAGATGCCGATGGCGGGGGCCGTGATGCCGACGAGGACGGCGGCGATCAGCGCCCGCTGCATGAATTCGGTCTGGAAGATTTCCATGATCAGGTCAGCAGTCCCGTGCGGATCGGCTCGTCGGCCGAGTGCGGATGTACGTGGTCGTGGCCGGGCAGCGCGTGCTGTCCCGTCGCCTTGGGCGGCGGCCCGTCGTGGGTCACGCAGCCGTCGCGCAGGACGATCGCGCGGTCGATAAGCGGCTCCAGGGCGCCGAGCTCGTGCAGCACGAGCAGTACCGTCGTACCGGCCGCGACTTGCTCGCGCAGGGTCTGCGCGAGGATCTCCTGGCTCGCCAGGTCGACGCCCGCCATGGGCTCGTCCATGATCAGCAGTTCGGGCTCGGAGGCGAGCGCGCGGGCGATGAGCACGCGCTGGTGCTGGCCGCCGGAGAGGGCGCTCACGGAGTCCTTGGCGCGGTCGGCGAGGCCGACGAGCCCGATGGCCCGGTCGACCGCCGCGCGGTCCGCCTTCGTCGCCCAGCCCAGCTTCGACAGCTTCGTGCGCGAGAGGCGGCCCGACGAGACGACCTCGCGGATCGTCGCGGGGACGCCGCTCGCGGCCGTGGTGCGCTGCGGGACGTAGCCGATGCGGGCCCACTGGCGGAAGCGCTTCAGGGGGGTGCCGAAGAGGCTTATGTCGCCGCCGGTGAGCGGGACTTGGCCGATCACGGAGCGCACGGCGGTGGACTTGCCCGAGCCGTTCGCGCCGAGCAGGGCGACGACCTCACCGGGCTTGACGGTGAGGTCGATGCCGCGCAGCACGGGGCGCGCGCCGAGGGTGGCCGTGGCCGCCCGCACGGATATGACGGGCGGGGCGGTCCCCGCTGTGCCCGTGGCTTCCATGGCGTGCGCCTCCGATGCTGCTTGCCGTGCGTTCACTTCACATCACTTCGTGTCACTTCGCGCCGAGAGCCTTCTGGAGCGCGGCAAGGTTGGACTCCATGACCCCGATGTAGTCATCGCCCTTGGACTTGTCCGTAATTCCCTCGAGGGGGTCGAGGACGTCCGTCTTGAGGCCCGCGTCGTTCGCGAGGGTCTTGGCGGTCTTGTCGCTCGCCAGGGTCTCGAAGAACACCGTGGAGACCTTGTCCTCCTTGGCGATGTCCTGGAGCTCCTTGATGCGGGCGGGGCTCGGGTCCGACTCGGGGTCGACGCCGGCGATGCTCTCCTGCTCAAGGCCGTAGCGCTCGGCGAGGTAGCCGAAGGCGGAGTGCGTGGTGATGAAGGTCTTGGACTTGGTGTTCTTCAGCCCGTCCTCGAACTTCGTGTTCAGCCCGTCCAACTTCTTGACCAGGGCCTTCGTGTTCTTCTTGTAGTCCGCCGCGTGGTCGGGGTCGGCCTTTTCGAGGGCCTTGCCGACGCCCTCGGCGACCTCGGCGTACTTCACCGGGTCGAGCCAGATGTGCGGGTCGGCGCCGGCTTCGCTCTCGTGGCCGTGCTCTTCCTCTTCGGCGTGCTCGTCGCCCTCGTCGTGGCCGTGGTCGTGGCCGACCCCCGAGCCGTGCTTCTCCAGCTTGGTGAGGGTCGCGGCATCCACGGTGTTCTTCACGCCGGACTGGCCGATGGCGTCGTCGACGGCGGGCTGGATGCCCTTGAGGTAGAGGATGAAGTCCGATTCGCCGAGGAAGGCGGTCTGCTTCGGGCTGAGCTCCAGGTCGTGCGGCTCGACGCCCGGCTTGGTCAGGGTGTCGACGGAGACGTGCTCGCCGCCGATCTCCTGCGCGAGGTACTGCATGGGGTAGAACGACGCCGTCACGTTCAGCTTGCCGTCGCCGTTCTTGTCCGCGGCGCTGGAAGAGGAGCAGGCGGAGAGGGCCGTGAGGCCCAGAACCGTGGCGGATGCGACGGCGGCGGTGGGTATGAGGCGACGTACGTTCATGACACTCATTTTCAACAAATCTGGAAACGATTGTCAACTAGCGGTCCCCGGGGGAGCCCGCCCGGAGGTCCGCGGGGGAGCCCGACCGGAACCGATTTGATTACGGGGGTAATGCCGCCGGTAACCTGAGTCATTCGCTTCGCCCACCGTCGTAATGAAGAGAGCACCGTGGCCGCCGACAAGATCGACAGCATCGTCAGCCTGAGCAAGCGCCGTGGCTTTGTTTACCCGTGCAGTGAGATCTATGGCGGCCAGCGCGCCGCCTGGGATTACGGGCCGCTCGGCGTCGAGCTCAAGGAGAACCTCAAGCGCCAGTGGTGGCGTTACATGGTCACTTCGCGTGAGGACGTCGTCGGCATCGACTCGTCGGTGATCCTGGCCACGGAGGTCTGGCAGGCCTCGGGTCACGTCGCCACGTTCTCCGACCCGTTGACCGAGTGCCTCTCCTGTCACAAGCGCCACCGCGCCGACCACCTGGAAGAGGCCTACGAGGCCAAGCACGGCCGCCCGCCGGAGAGCCTCGCCGAGGTCAACTGCCCCAACTGCGGTACCAAGGGCCAGTTCACCGAGCCCAAGCAGTTCTCGGGCATGCTCTCCACGCACCTCGGCCCGACGCAGGACAGCGGCTCCGTCGCCTACCTCCGTCCCGAGACCGCGCAGGGCATCTTCACCAACTTCGGCCAGGTCCAGCAGACTTCGCGCAAGAAGCCGCCGTTCGGCATCGCGCAGATGGGCAAGTCCTTCCGCAACGAGATCACGCCCGGCAACTTCATCTTCCGGACCCGCGAGTTCGAGCAGATGGAGATGGAGTTCTTCGTCAAGCCGGGCGAGGACGAGAAGTGGCAGGAGTACTGGATGGAGCAGCGCTGGAACTGGTACACCGGCCTGGGCCTGCGCGAGGAGAACATGCGGTGGTTCGAGCACCCGAAGGAGAAGCTCTCCCACTACTCCAAGCGCACCGCTGACATCGAGTACCGCTTCCGCTTCGGCGGCAGCGAGTGGGGCGAGCTCGAGGGCGTCGCCAACCGCACGGACTACGACCTCTCCGCGCACTCCAAGGCCTCGGGCCAGGACCTGTCCTACTTCGACCAGGAGGCCGGCGAGCGCTGGACTCCGTACGTCATCGAGCCCGCGGCGGGCGTCGGCCGCACCATGCTGGCGTTCCTCCTCGACTCGTACATCGAGGACGAGGCCCCCAACGCCAAGGGCAAGCTGGAGAAGCGCACGGTCATGCGCTTCGACCACCGCATCGCCCCGGTGAAGGTCGCGGTCCTGCCGCTCTCCCGCAACCCGGAGCTGTCGCCGAAGGCCAAGGGCCTTGCGACCGCCCTTCGCCAGAACTGGAACATCGAGTTCGACGACGCGGGCGCCATCGGCCGCCGCTACCGCCGCCAGGACGAGATCGGCACGCCGTACTGCGTGACGGTCGACTTCGACACCCTGGACGACAACGCGGTCACGGTGCGCGAGCGCGACTCGATGAAGCAGGAGCGCGTCTCCCTCGACCAGATCGAGGGCTACCTCGCCTCGCGCCTGGTGGGTTGCTGACGCCCGACCCCCGCAGGGGCACTCGCTGAGTGAAGGTTGAAAGAAGCCCCCGGTTCCGCACTCGGAACCGGGGGCTTCTGCTGCACACTGTTCGCCATGCCTTCGATGACCACGAGCAAGGTCAGCAGATGGGACCAGCACGGCCGCGAGCATGTCGTGCACGTGCAGAAGTCGGGCGTACAGCGCCAGTTGAGGTGCGATACGTGCGGCTGGGGGAAGCGGGTTCAGTTCCTGCCCTGGCTCAAGGCGGAGGAACACCTCGCCGAAGAGCACCAGGCGACGGTGGATCCCTCGGTGGCCTGACCCCGCCGGTACGGGGACGCTGCCGCCCCCGGTGTCAGCCGAAGCGACGCACGAACTTCCGCTGCCACGGCGTCTCCACGGCCCGCGGCGCGTAGTGCTCCCGCACATACGCGACCGCTTCCTTGCCCGGCACCCCGTCCAGCACCGCGATGCAGGCCAGCGCCGTCCCCGTACGCCCCTGGCCGCCGCCGCAGGCGACCTCGACCCGCTCCGTCCGCGACCGCTCCAAAGCCTCGCGCAGGGCGGCGGCCGTTGCCGCGCGGTCGGCGGGCAGCCGGAAGTCGGGCCAGCGCAGCCACCGGGACTCCCAGGCGACGGCGGGCGGCTCCTTGCCGAGGAGGTACAGCGCGAAGTCGGGCGTCACGCCCTCCGGGAGCGGGTGCCGCAGGCCGCGTCCGCGGATGAGCCGGCCCGAGGGGAGTCGCAGTACGCCTGATGCCGTGGGGTCCCAAGTCGTGGTCATGGCGCGAGAGTAGTGCTGGGCCGGTCTGCCGGGTTCTCCGTACCGGGATCGAGGCGCTCGGCCGTGCGGCGTGCCGTTTCCCTCGCCCAGCGGCCGCTGGTCAGCGCGCCCAGGAGCAGGACCGCGAGGCCGCAGCCCGCGATGATCCACCAGGCGGGGCGGCTCGCGCCGGTGAAGGCGGCCGCGTACGACGAGGATCCGACCCCGGAGGCCAGGACCGCGCCGATGACCGCGACGCCGAGCGTCTGGCCGATCTGGCGGCTCGTGGAGGCGACGGCGGCGGCGACGCCCGCCTGGGAGCGGGGCATTCCGGAGACGGCGGTGTTGGTGATGGGGGCGTTCACGAAGCCGAAGCCGAGGCCGAAGAGCACGTATCCGACGAAGAGCGTCGTGTTCTCGGTCTCCGCGTCGAAAGCGGCGAACAGGACGCCCGAGACCGTCATCGAGACCCCCGCGATCAGCAGGGGAAGGCGCGGGCCGCGGCTGCCGACCAGGCGGCCGGAGAGCGGGGCGCAGATCAGTGTCATCGCCGCCATCGGCAGCATCCACACGCCCGCGTGCAGGGCGTTCAGGCCGCGTACGTTCTGGAGGTAGAGCGTGGAGAGGAACAGAAAGCCACCGAGCGCGGCGAAGGCGCAGACCGCGATCACCGTGGCCCCGCTGAACGGTGCCGAGCCGAAGAAGCGCAGGTCGATGAGGGGGTCGCGGCGGCGGGGCTCGTAGAGGAGCAGTCCGGCGAGGGACAGGAGCGCGACGCCCGCGAAGGCGATGATCAGCGGCGACGTCCAGCCCGCCGTCGGGGCCTCGATGATCGCGTACGTCAGGGCGCCGAGCAGCGCGATGACCAGGAGCTGGCCGACGGGGTCGGGGCGGCGGGGCTTGGGGGCGCGGGACTCGGGGACGTACCGGATGGTGAGGAGCAGGGCCGCGAGGCCTACCGGCAGGTTGATCCAGAAGATGGAGCGCCAGCCGACGGAGTCGACGAGGAGACCGCCCACGATCGGGCCCGCCGCCATGGAGATGCCGACGACACCGCCCCAGACGCCGATGGCGCGGGCCCGCTCGCGGGGATCGGTGAAGGTGTTCGTGATGATCGACATCGCGACCGGGTTGAGCATGGAGCCGCCGATGGCCTGGGCCATGCGGAAGGCGACCAGGGACTCCAGGTTGGGCGCGAGGGAACAGGCGACGGAGGCGACCGTGAAGATCACGAGCCCCACCTTGAATATCTTCTGCCGCCCGACCCGGTCCGCCGTCGACCCCGCGAGCATGAGGAGCGCGGCGAGTACGAGGGTGTACGCGTCGATCGTCCACTGCATCCCCGAGATGCTGGTGCCGAACTCCCGCGCCATCGTCGGCAGAGCGACGTTCAGAACGGTGTTGTCGAGGCTGACGATGAGCAGACTCATACAGCAGATGGCGAGGACAAGCATGCGTCGGCGATGCGTCAGCTCTTGCGGGGGCATGTGCTCGACGT
>NZ_JBNNJZ010000420.1:0-7156 GCF_050270335.1 Streptomyces sp. NPDC059900 | reverse complement strand
GGCTGGATCTCCAGCCCGTCCGGCGTTTGAGGACGAACTCGGCGGAGCCGGTGATTGCCGGCACCCAAGGCCAGGGGCCTACTCGTCGCCCGGCCGGCGGTGACGGCCCTGCGGCGCCCCCGCCTCGTCATGCTCGGCCACAGGACCCCGGTGCTTGCCCGCACCGGAGGTGTCCGCCGCCTCACGCGGCTCGGGATTCCGCTCGGAATCCGTATTGATCTCGGTCTGCATCGACATAATCACCCCGTATAACCGGTAACTCTGTAATTCGGTAACTCTGTAACTCTGTAAAGAAGATCGCTCGGTGTAGCCGGGCGAGTCTAACCAACCGCCCCGCGCCCGGTGAGGGGCGCCTGCTGCAACGGAACGGGCCGCGCGGCGACCGGGGCGGGCGCCTGTGCCGGAGCGGGGAGTTCCACCTCCTCGACCCCGCAGGACACCGCCTCCGTCACGTACGGAAGACGCAGGGTCCCCTCCCGCGTCCACCAGCCGGAACCGGCCAACCACCCCGCAGGCGCGGCCAGTTGATGCAGGCGCCGCTCGGCGGGACGCCAGACGCCGAGCCAGCTTCCCGCCACCCCGTCGATCCGCAACGCCACCGCACAGTTCTCCGGCATCAACGTCTGCCCGGGCTGGATGGCGAACGGCGTCACCGCGAGGTCGGGCAGGCGGAGGCACTCGGGGAAGCGCACCGGGCGCGTACCGCCGAGGACCCCCCAGCCGAGCCGTTCGTGCCCCGGCGCGTCCGAGCGGATCAGGAGCAGCCCGCTGTCGGCGTCAGCGAGCAGCAGCCGGTCGTCGCTCTCGTCGGCGATCTGAAGGAGGGGCGACACCTCGCCGCCCCGCTCCAGGTCCACCGCGACCGCCTTGACGCGCCCGCCCGACTCCCGGTCCAGGGCCAGCATCCGGCCCTCGCCGTCCAGCCAGACCCCGCCCGAACAGTGCCCCGGGATCTCGGCGACGTGCTCGGGCCCGAAGGCGCCGCCCGCCACCAGCCACAGGGCCGTCGAGTGCGTGCCCACCGCGAGCGCGTAGGCCTGGCTGCCGACCGGCGATGGCGGCAGCAGCGTCAGGCGGGACTCGCCGCACTCCACGGCGCCCAGCGGCACCTCACCGGTCTGGGGTCCCGTGGGGTACAGGAGCGCGAACATGTGCCGCCGGTCGGCGACACGGTGGATCAGGACCCTCCCGTCGGCCATCGGGAGCACCTCCGTGCCGGGCTCCTCCGGCTGGCTGCCGGGCAGCGGCACCGCGTAGGGCTCGGGGGAGTCGAGGGTCCAGCGCTCGGGGAACCAGGAGCCGCCGGTGTGGGTGAGACGGGCGGCGTACGCGCCGTTCGCCGTGATCACCGGGGGCGTGGCGGGGGCCGGGCGGGACGTGGGCGCGCTTGCGGGCGCGGTCATCGGCTCGGTCATGGGCTCGGGCTCAAGCGTGGGCGCTGTCATGGGGGGTACCTCCGGGCCACGAAGCTAGTTTTCGCACGCACTGCCGTGGCACCTGTGGACGCCCGCTTCACACAGAAGGGTGGCGATGTACCGATTCGCCTGAGGGGGCGGGGGTGGTTGTGCTGCGCGGGAGGCGCGCGCTTAAAGTAAGGCGAACCTAAGTGGTTGTGGAGCGGTCGGGCGGCGCATCCGCCGGGCGGCAGAGCGACCAGCGCACCCCCTGGAGCACGCCGATGTCCCCGTCCCCGCGGTCCGTACGACCCCTGCGTTCCCGGCGATCCCGCCGCCACCGTGCCACCACGGCCCTCGCCCTCGCCGTGGCCGGAGCGCTCTCCCTCGCGGCCTGCGGGTCCGGCGACGGCTCCGGCACGTCCGACGACGGGAGCGGCAGCAAGGCCGTCGCCCAGGGCGGCGACGACTTCGCCGAGGCCGCCGAGCAGACCGCGAAGATGGGCACCACGGCCAAGCCCGGCGCGTTCCCGCGCACCATCACGCACGCCCGCGGCAAGACCGAGCTCAAGGCCGCGCCCAAGAGGGTCGTGGTCCTGGACGTCGGCGAGCTCGACAACGTCGTCTCGCTCGGCGTTAAGCCCGTCGGCTACGCCCCCACCGAGGGAGACGACGGCATCCCCGGCTACCTGAAGAAGGACGCGGGGAAGCCCGAGAACGTCGGCACGATCAACGCCCTCAACCTCGAAGCGATCGCGAACCTCAAGCCGGACCTCATCCTCGGCAGCGAACTGCGCGCCGCCAAGCTCTACCCGCAGCTCTCCGAGATCGCCCCGACCGTCTTCTCCATCCGCCCCGGCTTCACGTGGAAGGAGAACTACCTCCTGAACGCCGCCGCGCTCGACAAGACCGCCGAGGCGAAGACGGAGCTCGCCGCGTACGAGAAGAAGGCGAAGGCCCTGGGCCGCGACATCGGCGACGACAAGCCGACGATCACGATGCTCCGCTACATGCCGGACCGCGTCCGCCTCTACGCGAAGGCGTCCTTCATCGGCACGATCCTCGACGACACCGGCCTGCCCCGCCCCAAGAACCAGCAGGTCAACGACCTCGCCACGGAGATCAGCACCGAGAAGATCGACGACGCCGACGCGGACTGGATCTTCACCGGCGTCTACGGTGACGCGAAGAAGACGGGCCGCTCAGAGGCCGAGAAGAACCCGCTGTGGAAGAAGCTCGACGCGGTCAGGTCCGGGCACGCGAAGGACGTCCCGGACGAGACCTGGTACCTGGGCCTCGGCGTGACGGCGGCGAACGAGGTCCTGGGCGACCTCAGGTCCGACCTGGCTCCGTAAGGGGCGTGCGGGGCGCTCAGTAGCAGCCCGGCACCGGTGCGTGACGTACGACATGCCGAGTGCAGCGGGAAGGTAGCCTTTCCCCGTGCCCCGTCTGTCTGAAGTCATCGCCGCCCTCGACGCCCTGTGGCCCGCCGAACTGGCCGAGAGCTGGGATGCGGTCGGCACCGTCTGCGGCGACCCCGACGCGGAGGTCACCCGTGTCCTCTTCGCCGTCGACCCCGTCCAGGACATCGTCGACGAGGCGGTGAAGCTGGGCGCCCAGCTTCTGCTCACGCACCACCCGCTCTATCTGCGCGGCACGACGACGGTCTCGGCCGGCACCTTCAAGGGCCGCGTCGTCCACGACCTCATCAAGAACGACGTTGCGCTGCACGTCGCCCACACGAACGCCGACCGCGCCGATCCGGGCGTCTCGGACGCCCTCGCGGGGGCCCTCGGCCTCCGGGTCGTCCGTCCCCTCGTACCGGACCCGGCCGACCCGCGGGGCCGTCGGGGTCTGGGCCGCATCTGCGAACTCGAACACCCCCTGACGCTCCGGGAGCTCGCCGCCCGCGCGGCCGAGCGGCTGCCCGCCACCGCGCAGGGCATCCGGGTCGCGGGCGACCCGGATCAGCTCGTCCGCACCGTCGCGGTCAGCGGCGGCTCCGGCGACAGCCTCTTCGACGACGTGCGGGCCGCCGGCGCTGACGCCTTCCTCACCGCGGACCTGCGCCACCACCCGGTGTCCGAGGCCCGCGCGCAGACGCCGCTCGCGCTGCTCGACGCCGCGCACTGGGCCACCGAGTGGCCGTGGTGCGAGCTGGCCGCGGCGCAGCTCGATCAGATCTCCGACCGTCACGGATGGGGACTTCGCGTCCACGTCTCCAAGACGGTCACCGACCCCTGGACCGCCCACGCGGCCTCGACTACCGACACAACAGGAGCCTCCAATTAACGCCGCGCCCGCCGACCAGATCCGACTCCTCGACGTCCAGGCACTCGACGTACGCCTCCAGCAGCTGGCGCACCGGAAGAAGTCCCTGCCCGAGCACGCCGAGATCGAGTCCCTGAACAAGGACCTCGCGCAGCTGCGCGATCTGCACGTCGCCTCGACGACCGAGGAGAGCGACTGCGCCCGCGAGCAGACCAAGGCGGAGCAGGACGTCGACCAGGTGCGCCAGCGCGCCAACCGCGACCAGCAGCGCCTGGACTCGGGCGCCGTGACGTCCCCCAAGGACCTGGAGAACCTCCAGCGCGAGATCGCCTCGCTCGCCAAGCGCCAGGGCGACCTGGAGGACGTGGTCCTCGAGGTCATGGAGCGCCGCGAGTCCGCCCAGGAGCGCGTCTCCGAGCTGGCGGAACGTGTCTCCTCCGTCCAGTCGAAGATCGACGACGCGACGGCACGGCGTGACGCCGCCGCCGAGGAGATCGACGGCGACGCCGCCACCGCCGCCAAGGAGCGCGAGGTCGTGGCGGGTTCGGTCCCGGCCGACCTGCTCAAGCTCTACGACAAGCTGCGCGTCAAGGAGGGCGGCATCGGCGCGGCCAAGCTCTACCAGCGTCGCTGCGAGGGCTGCCGCATCGAGCTGGACATCACCGGGGTCAACGAGGTGAAGGCGGCGTCCCCCGACACGGTCGTGCGGTGCGAGAACTGCAGCCGCATCCTGGTCCGCACGTCCGAGTCCGGCATCTAGGAGCCTTGCCCGTGCGGGAGTTCATCGTCGAGGCCGACGGCGGGTCGCGGGGCAACCCGGGGCCCGCGGGCTACGGCTCGGTCGTCATCGACGCGGCCACGGGGGAGACCCTGCGGGAGGCCGCGGAGTACATCGGCGTCGCGACGAACAACGTCGCCGAGTACAAGGGTCTGGTGGCCGGCCTGAAGGCGGCCCACGACCTCGACCCGACCGCCTCGGTCCACGTCCGGATGGACTCCAAGCTCGTCGTCGAGCAGATGTCGGGCCGCTGGAAGATCAAGCACCCGGACATGAAGCCGCTCGCCGCCGAGGCCGCGAGGGTCTTTCCCTCGTCGCAGGTGACGTACGAGTGGATCCCGCGCGAGAAGAACAAGCACGCCGACCGTCTCGCCAACGAGGCGATGGACGCGGGCAAGCGGGGCGAGCAGTGGGTGGCGTCGGAGTCGACGGCGGAGCTGGACGCGCGGGCCGCGCGGGCCGCGGGGGTCGCGGGGAAGGCCTCTGAGCCCTCGGGTGCCGATGACGCCCGCGCCGCGGGCAACGTGGCGGCCGCTCAGGTGCCGTCCGTCGGCTGGGCGGCACCGGCCGACCTCGGCGCTCCGGCGACCTTCGTGCTGCTGCGGCACGGCGAGACCGCGCTGACGCCGCAGAAGCGCTTCTCCGGCAGCGGCGGAACCGACCCCTCCCTCTCCGAGATCGGGCGGGAACAGGCCGAGCGTGCGGCGGCGGCGTTCGCCGTGCGCGGCACGATCCAGGCGATCGTCTCCTCGCCGCTGAAGCGCTGCCAGGAGACCGCGCAGGCCGTCGCCGCCCGCCTCGGCCTCGACGTACGCATCGAGGACGGGCTGCGCGAGACGGACTTCGGGGCCTGGGAGGGCCTCACGTTCGGCGAGGTGCGGGCGCGTCAGCCCGATGAGCTGAACGCGTGGCTCGCCTCACCGGACACGGCACCGCCGGGCGGTGAGTCCTTCGCCGAGGTGGCCGTGAGGGTGTCCGCCGCGAGGGACCGTCTGGCCGCCGAGTACGCGGGCCGCACGGTCCTCCTGGTCACCCACGTCACCCCGATCAAGACCCTGGTACGCCTGGCACTGGGCGCACCCCCGGAGTCCCTGTTCCGCATGGAACTCTCGGCGGCCTCAGTCTCGGCGGTGGCGTACTACGGAGACGGCAACGCATCGGTCCGCCTCCTGAACGACACGTCACACCTGCGGTAGCGAACGGATCCCCTGCGGCTGCGCCGTGGCTGACCGCGCAGTTCCCCGCGCCCCTACGGGCGCCGCAGCCTCGCCCCCGCAAGCGGCGCGAGGAACGGCGCACTCAACCACGAAGCACCCGCAGAAGCCAGCGCACCTCCGGCCCAGCAAGGGGCGCGGGGAACGGCGCGACCAGCCGCGACGCACCCGCAGAAGCGCACCCACCCAAGGCCCAGGGGCCAGCATCAGCCCAGCGCAGCGGCTTCGCGGGCCAGAGTCTCGATCCGGCCCCAGTCCTTCGCCGGGACCGCGTCAGCGGGCAGCATCCAACTGCCCCCCACACAGCCGACGTTCGGCAGCGCGAGGTACGACGGCGCGGACGCGAGGCCGATACCGCCCGTAGGGCAGAAGCGGGCCTGGGGCAGCGGCCCCCCGAGCGACTTGAGATAGGCCGTACCGCCCGCCGCCTCAGCCGGGAAGAACTTCATCTCCCGCACGCCCCGCTCAAGCAGCGCCACGACCTCGGACGTCGTAGAGACACCCGGCAGGAACGGCACCCCGGACGCCTTCATCGCGGCCAGCAGCGTGTCCGTCCAGCCGGGGCTGACCAGGAACCGGGCCCCGGCGTCCACGGACTCCTCGACGCCCCGGGGCGAGATGACCGTACCCGCGCCCACCACCGCGTCCGGCACCTCGGCCGCGATGGCCCGGATCGCGTCGAGCGCGGCGGGCGTCCGCAGCGTCACCTCGATCGCGGGCAGCCCGCCCGCGACAAGGGCGCGCGCCAGCGGCACGGCGTCGGCGACGTCCTCCACGACGACTACGGGAACGACGGGGGCGAGATCGAGCACGGAGCCGGAGGCCGCGGCGGAGGGGGAAGTCATGGGAGCATCCTGCCTCGCCCCACGCAGTATGCGCAAAGGGCGTTGCGCATGCTGCAACCAGGCCGTAAGCCGGGAACGTCAGTGGATCTCCCGCACCACCACATCGAGCCCCCACGCCTTACCCGCCTTCGCCGGCACCTCGGCCTCCACCACGTGCCCGAGATCCCGCAGAGCCTCGACCAGCTCGGCCGGGCCCTTCGGCTGCGCGCCGGTCTCCAGCAGGGAGCGCACGATCCGCCCCTTCGTCGCCTTGTTGAAGTGCGAGACGACGGAGCGCTTCTCGACCCCGTCGACCATCTGCGCGTGCAGCACCCGTACCGTCGCCGTCCGGTCGGCGACCTCGCCCTTCGGCTTCCACGCCGCCGCGTACGCCGACGACCGCAGGTCCAGTACGAGTCCGTCGCCCGCCGCTTCCGGCATCGCCGAGGCCATCGGCGTACGCCAGTAGGCGCCGAGTGCGCCGAGGCCGGGCAGCTTCACGCCCATCGAGCAGCGGTAGGAGGGGATGCGGTCGGTGATGCCGACGGCGCCCCAGAGCCCGGAGAACACGAGCAGCGAGCGGGCCGCGCGGCGCTTGGCGGCGGCGTCCAGGGTGGCGAGGCCCAGGGCGTCGTACAAGACGCCGGTGTAGATCTCGCCCGCGGGGCGGGCGCC
>NZ_JBNNJZ010000419.1:0-7178 GCF_050270335.1 Streptomyces sp. NPDC059900 | reverse complement strand
CAGTTCGGCCAGGGCCGGGAAGCCGCTGCGCAGCGCGTCCTCGAAATGCTGCTCGGCGTCGTGCAGATAGAGCACGTCGATGCGGTCGGTGCCCAGGCGCGTCAGGGAGTCCTCGACGCTGCGTCGGATGCCGTCACGGGTGAAGTCCCACACCCGGCGGTGGGTGGCCGGGACGGCGAAGCTCTCGTCCATCCGCCCGGCGGGGTCCTGCGGGACCAGCAGCCGGCCGACCTTGGTCGACAGCGTGAACTCCGTCCGGGGCTTGTCGCGCAGCAACTGCCCGATGCGGCGCTCGGAGTGGCCGATGCCGTAGTGCGGTGACGTGTCGTAGTAGCGGATGCCGCCCGCCCAGGCCGTGTCCAGCGCCTCGGCGGCGGTGGTGTCGTCCAGGGGCGCGAACAGGCCGCCGAGCGGTCCGCCGCCGAAGCCCAGTTCGGTGATCTCCACGTTGCTGCGGCCGAGCCGGTGGGTGCGCGTGGTGTCCATGTTCCGTCCCGGGGTCGTCGAATGTGGAATCAGGAGTGCGGTCGGTGGAGGCTCCGCCCGGCCCGAAGCGGAATGCGGTGACAGGGGTCGGTCGTCACGCGAGTGCCTGCGTGATCTGGTACGTGGTCGCCTTGGCCACATGGGGGTTGACGTGGGCGTACGTGGTGTAGGCGTTCAACCCCGTGGCCAGGGCCCAGCCGCGGCCCCGGAGCCAGGTCGCCTCGTCGATGGCCAGAGCCTCGCGGAAGGCCGGGCGGGTCTTCTCGCCCAGCAGGGTGTAGGCGATCACCAGGTCGCACGACGGGTCGCCCACCCCCAGGCCCCCGAAGTCGATGACGGCGCTGAGCCGGCCCTCGACGGTCAGCAGATTGCCGACGTGGAGATCGCCGTGGAACCAGACCGGGTCGCGGTCCCAGTCGGCGGCCTCCATCGCCGCGTCCCACGCCGAGGTGAGCGCCTGCCGGTCGAACACCCCGTCAACGGCCTTGATGGCGGCGCGGGTCGAGGCGTCCCTGGCCCGCAGATCCTCGGACTCCAGGTCGGAGTGGGGGCCGGGGAGCAGCAGCGACGGCGGCGGCAGCTGCTGGAGGGCGGACAGGAACCCGGCCATTTCCACCGCCGTTCCCACCGAATCCGCCAGGCTGTCGTGGCGGGCGGCCTCCCCCGGCAGCCAGCGGGTGACCGACCACCGCCAGGGGTAGCCGAAGGCGGGTTCGCCGACCGCGACGGGTGAGGGGATGGGCAGGGGCAGGTGGCCGGCGAGGCGGGGCAGCCACCGCTGGTCCTTCTCCGCCTGGCCTGCCGCCCAGTCCCCGCGCGGCAGCCGCACCTGCAATTCCTCACCCAGCCGGAACAGGGCGTGGTCCGAGCCGCCCGGCACCACTGGGGTGAGGGGAAGACCGGCCCACCGCGGGAACTGATCGGCCAGAAGACGGCCGGCGAGGTCGGCGTCGGCGGCGGGTGTGGTCATCTATGTCTCACAGTGCTGTCGGTGACGTGGACATCGCTTGCACAACTCCCTTTTTGAAGCCTGGTGTTCGACTTCCACCGGCACTGCACGGCACGTGGCGTTTCCCGGCTCCGGGGAGCCTGGCGGACCACACCGTAGCCATCTCCACGCGCCGTGTCGTCTCCATTTGGCCGGGCGTATGCCCGAACCCTTCCGCGTGAGTCGCTGCGCTCCGTGGTCACCATCTGGTTACCCAGTCACCGAAAAGTGCGTTCTTCCACGTCAGCGGCCACTCTCCTATGGTTTCCCAGTAACCCCCGGAGACCACAAGGGTCTTGCCCGGGTGAACCGCGAGCCCGTGCGGGCTCCCGCGACAAGGAGACGGACAGCATGGCCATCACCCTGGTGAACCCCGACGGGCTGCCGAAGATCGACGCCTACCGTCAGGTGGCCGTCGCCACGGGATCGAAGCTGGTGTTCATCGCCGGGCAGGTGGCCTGGGACGCCGACGGCGCCACGGTCGGCGAAGGCGACCTCGCCGCTCAGGTCGAGCAGTGCTACCTCAACGTCGCCACCGCCCTGGCGGCCGCCGGAGGCTCCTTCTCCGACGTCGCGAAGCTGACCGTGTACGTCGTCGACTGGACCCCCGACAAGATGCCCCTCTTCGGCGAGGGAGTAGCCCGGGCCGCCGCGAAGCTGGGGGACACCCCGGTGCCGCCGGGCACGCTGGTGGGGGTGGCGGCACTGGACGTTCCCGAGCATCTGGTGGAGGTCGAGGCGACCGCGGTGATCGACTGATCTTCCCGCCGTCCCGGGGGCGTAACAAAATGATCTAGGGCCTTGGAACCGGTCGAACAGTTCAGTTGTAGTGGCCACATGAAGTACGGATCGGCAGGCGAACGCAGTAAGAGCTTCCGGCGGCGAGGGGGCCTCGGCCTGCTGGCCGCCGCGGTGGTGCTGGGCACCGCCACGGCCGCCCGCAACCAGGAGGTCCTCCGGCCGATCCCGGACAGCGCCTGTCGGCCGGCGGCATCGGCCGGTGCATCCGGGCCCGCAAGCCGGCTGGGCCTGCCCGCGCCCGACTTCAACGGCGACGGCCACCCCGACCTGGCCCTTGACGTACCGGCCGACAACGGCGATGTCTCCGAGACGGGCCGGATCACCCTGGTGTACGGCTCGGAGCAGGGCCCGCAGGCCAAGCACCGGACGGAGTTCACCCCCAAGGACTTCCGACTGCCCGAAGAAGACATGATGACCGGCGACCTGTACGTTCCGACCGTCGCCGACCTGGACGACGACGGTCACCCCGATCTCGTCGCGGGCGCCAGCGCCCATGTCCAGTGGGGCGGACCCGACGGCCCGGACCCCGGCAACCGGCCCGCCCGTGTCCGGCTTCCGCAGGTCGGAAAGGGTCACACCGCGCTCGACACCAACGGCAACGGTTCCTATACGGACCCGCCGGCGGCCGGAGACTTCGACGGCGACGGCCACACCGATCTGGCCACCTACCGCACCGGTCTGGAAGAGCGGCGCCTTGTCGTGCTGCACGGTCCGTTCAGCCGCACCGGAGAGCCCGCACGGACCAGCGAGCGTGCCGATCCGGACCCGCGGGGGACCGGTCGCGTGGTCGGCCTCCAGCTGATTGCCGCGGAGGTCACCGGCGACCGCGCCACCGACCTGCTCGTCCACGAACCCGGAGGCACGGGCGCGCCTTTGCTCCTGGCCGGCGGCGCGGACACCGCGACCGGGCTGCGCAAGGAGCCCGAGAAGCTGCCCGAGGGCGAGGACATCGCCGTCGGCGATTTCGACGGCGACCACCGGAGCGACATCGCCGTCGGCAACAGCGGCATCCCCGCGGACGAGGAACTGGAACCGGCCGACCGCAAGGGCAGGGTGACCATCCGCTACGGCAAGGCGCCGAACGCCCCCGTCGTCATCGAGGGCGGCACCCGCAAGGGCGGCTTCGGCATCGGCCTGATGGCCGCGGACCTCAACGGCGACGGCTGCGACGACCTCGCCGTCCAGCGCGCGGGCGACCGCTGGGGGTCCGACGACCGCGTCGACGTCCTGCGCGGCGGCTCCTCGCCCGGCCTCGGCTCCCAGCCGTGGAAGCACCTGCACCGCTCCCGTCCCGCGCCCGACCCCGATCCCTACGATCCGCAGCATTGGGCGGGCCAGCCGGTAGGCGCAGCCGATCTCGTCGGAGACGATCGCGAGGAACTGGTCCTGGCCACGGCCTACCAGGAGAACCTCGCCAAGGACTGGTGGATCATCGACGGCGCAGGAAAGGACGTGGCATCCTTCGATGCCGCAGACCTGGCACGCTAGGCCGCAACGCGGCCGAGGAGACGAGCTGTTGATGACATTCCGACTGCACATGGAGCAGGCGGTCCTGCGTGCCCTGGCCGATTTTCCCCGGGAACTGGCCTCGGAGATCTACGCGGTCACGTTCCGGATCGACAGCGTCGACCAGGACCCGAGGTTCCCGTACCTGGCGATCGGCTACACCACCGAGACGGAGGCGGCCCGGGCGCTCGCGCAGGGCGGCGGGTCAGAGCCCTGGGAGGCCCGCTGGCACTACGCCCACTTCCCGCCGTCGGGCCTTGAGGGCATCCGGGTCGCCGGCCACGATCCCGTACACGATCCGGTCGGCGCCGACCTGCACCGGCGCGAAGCGATGGCCCGGGGCCTCTGGTACGAGGACGACGGTGATGCGGACGGCGATGACGAGGGCGGTGGCGAGGGCGCGGAAAGCGGCCTCTCCGAGCAGGAGCAGGACGAGCGCGGCGAACAGCTCACCGAGCAGTTCAGCGAACTCTGTGTCGACCTCGCGCGCCGACTCCACACGGACGGACGGCTCCTCAGCACCTTCGGACGGCCCCTGCCCGTGATCCTCTACGACATGTTCGACCCCGAGGCAATGTTCGCGACGACCCGGGCCGCCAACCCGCCCGAACTGGTCACGGAGTTCCTCAGCGAGGACCCGGAAGGACAGCCGCTGGCCTGAGCCCGCTCATGCCCTGCCGCGGCATCTCAGCTCAGGGCGCCGCACCCAGGTCCACGCCGAGATCGTCCGTCTCCGTCCAGAACCCCTCGTCCGCGTCCTGGAGACGGGACGCGGCGTGCTTCATGTGGCGGCGTACGGCGCTGCGGGCCGCGTCCGCGTCGCCCGCCTCGATGGCGGCCAGGATCGCGTGGTGCTCCACCCGTACCGCCTCGATGAAGTCGTCGCGCCGTGCCTCGTTGGCCCGCGTGACGCGGATGCCGCTGCGCATGACCTCGCCCAGGTACCGCACGGTCGAGACCATCACGGTGTTGCCGATCGACTCCGCGATCGACTGATGGAACGCCAGGTCCTCGTCCACGCCGTCGCCGCCGGCCGCCACCGCCTCGTCGATCGCGGCCAGGGCCTGCCGCATCCGGGCGATGTCCTCCGGCGTGGCGCGGGCGGCCGCGAGCGAGGCCGCCTCGCCCTCCATGGCGCGGCGGACCTCCACGATCTGCAGGACCTTGGACTTGGTGCCGGAGGCCTCGGCCTCCAGGTCGAGCGGCCGGGTGCGCCGGGGCATGACGAACACGCCCCGGCCCTGTCGCGGTTCGACCAGACCCGCGCTGCGCAGCCGGGAGACCGCCTCGCGGATCACGGTGCGGCTGACGCCCAGTTGCTTGACCAACTCGACCTCGGTCGGCAGCTTGTCGCCCGCTGCCAGACGTCCGGACTCGATCTCCTCCGAGAGAATCGCGGCGACCCGGTCCGCGAGCCGTATGGGGCCACTCACCTTGGAGAACATGTTCGTCAGTCTATCCGTCAGGGCCCGATCGACCCGGTGGCGGGCAGGGCGGCGGACGTGACGGCTTCGGGGTGGTCCTCGACGTAGGCCCGGATGACCGACTCGAAGCTCTCGTCGGGCCGCAGGCCCAGCGCCGTGGCACGTGCGTTGTCGAAGACGGCGGGCCAGGAGCCGACGATGGCCTCGACGGCGGGGTCGGGCGACGGCGTCACCAGGTCGGCGACGGCGTCGCCCGCCACCCGGCGCAGCGTGGCGAGCATCTCGGCCACCGTGACCGTCAGCGCCGGCAGGTTGACCGGAAGCGCGCCTTCGAGGCCGCCGGGTCCGCGCTCGGCCTCGGTGATGCGCAGGATGCCCTCGACGGTGCGCCGCGGCGAGGCCAGGGCGACCCGCAGGCCGGGGCTGACCGGACAGGTGGCGGGCAGCCCGGCGAGGGGTTCGCGGACGATGCCGGACAGGAAGCCGGAGGCGGCCGCGTTGGGCTTGCCGGGGCGCACCGCGACGGTCATCAGGCGGGCCACGCGTCCGTCGACGAAGCCGCGGCGTGTGTACTCGGCGACCAGCTGCTCGCAGATGCGCTTCTGCACGCCGTAGCTGGACTGCGGGGTGGGCAGCGTCGACTCGCTGACCACGGGCGGCAGCGGCAGCGCGGCGTCCGAGCCGTAGACCGCGACGCTGCTGGAGAACAGCACGCGGGGCAGCGGACCGCCGGTGGCCGACTGGGCGCGGGCGGCTTCGAGCAGCGCGCGGGTGGTGTCCAGGTTGGCGCTCATGCCGAGGTCGAAGTCGGCCTCGCACTCGGAGGAGACGGCTGACGCCAGGTGGATCAGGACGTCCACCGGCTGCGCGAAGATCTCGTCGAGGCGCTCGCCCAGGTCGCCCCGGACGACGTCGACCAGCGGGTCAGCCGTCGCGGGCGCCTCGTCGGGCACGAACCGGTCGGCGAGGACCAGCCGGTCGACGGGTGCTCCGCACAGGGTGCGCTGCTTCAGCAGGGCGTCGGCGACCTGCCGTCCCAGGAAGCCGAAGCCTCCGGTGATGACGATCCTCATGCGCGTTCTCCTCGGTAGTTCTTGAGCCAGCCGAGCCCCTCGCTCGTACCGGCACGCGGGTGGTACTCGCAGCCGATCCACCCCTCGAAGCCCAGCTCGTCGACCACGTCGAACAGGTGGCGGATGTCGAGTTCGCCCCGGTCGGGTTCGTGGCGGTCGGGCACGCCCGCGATCTGCAGATGGGCGACGCGGCCGGTGGGCAGGTCGCGGCGCAGGGTCGTGGTGAGGTCGCCCTCCACGATCTGGCAGTGGTACAGGTCGAGTTGCACCTTGAGGTTCGGGGCGCCGATCTCCTGCACGATCGCGTGCGCCTCGGCCTGCCGGTGCAGGAAGTAGCCCGGCATGTCGCGGCCGTTGATCGGCTCGATCAGGAGGTCGACGCCGAGGGGTGCGGCCCGCTCGGCGGCGCGGGCCAGGTTCGCCAGGTAGGTCTCGCGGTGCGCGGCCCGCCGGTCGGGTGTCGTGTCCGGCGGGACGAGGCCCGCCATGACGTGGACCTGGTGGCAGCCGAGCGCGGTGGTGTGCTCCAGGGCCTGTTCGATCCCGGAGCGGAACTCGGCCTCGCGGCCGGGCAGAGAGGCGATGCCCCGCTCGCCCGACTCCCAGTCGCCGGGGGGCGCGTTGAACAGCACCTGCCGCAGGCCGTGGTCGTCCAGTCGGCGGCGCAGCTCACCGGCGTCGTAGGCGTAGGGGAAGAGGTATTCCACGGCTTCGAAGCCGTCCGCCGACGCCGCGGCGAAGCGGTCGGGGAAGTCGTGCTCGGCGTACATCATGGACAGGTTCGCGGCGAACCTCGGCATGCTTGCTCCCGGGTTGGGGCCGGGACCGGGCTCGGTCACCGGTTGACGACGTGCTTCTTGGTGGTCATTACGGCGCCGGCGCCGATGACCAGGCTCAGGG
>NZ_JBNNJZ010000418.1:0-7180 GCF_050270335.1 Streptomyces sp. NPDC059900 | reverse complement strand
CCCCAGTCGGGGGTGACGGGCACGCGGTCGTACTTGCTGAACTCCAGGACGGGGTAGCCCAGTTCGAGGACCTGCGCCACGATGCGGGAGCTCTCCCCCACGCTCATGCTGGGCAGGATCTCGGGAAGCCGGCTCGCCAGCTCGTCCGCTCCGGGGAAGTCCGTGTGCAGGGCGAACCCGGGTGTGATGCGCTCGACCCGGCCCGCTTCCCCGCCCTCCTCGTCGGCGAGGCTGGCGGCGTCGGCCGCGAGCACGAGCAGCCGCTCGGGTCCGGGGCCGACGAGCGGATACGCCCACCACAGGACGTCCACGCGGTGGTGGTCGCCGCCGGGCACGGAGAGCCGCGCGCGCCCGGCCGCGGGGTACGAGATGCCTCCGTCGAGGGAGGTCTCCAGGTCGGGCCCCAGTCCGTCGTACACGCCGAAGTCGGTGTGGTCCTCGGGGATCGCGCCGGAGACCGGGAGCAGGTCGGCCGCCGGGCTTCCGAGGGCTTCTTCCCTGGAGTACCCGAAGAGTTTCCGTGCGCCGGTGCTCCAGTGCGAGACGGCACCCGCCCCGTCGACGACGACCACGGCGAGTGGGATCCGGCCGGCCATGGCAGGCTGCGCCACCGGCCCGCCCGGGCTGCCGTATTCCATGGCGAACGCTCCTTCCGGCGGCACCGCGAAGGCCCTGCGCCGCCCCGACCACCGTACGACCGGGGCAGGTTGCCGTGCGGCGCAATACGGGAATTGAGCGGCACGGGAGCGCCCGGGGCGGGTATCTTGCGCCGCCCGCCGCACCGGGCGCCCCGCACCGCTCGCGCCGGTCCCGGCTAGTCCTCGTGCCCCAGCTGGAGATCCCGCTCCGTGCGCCCGCCGCCCGCGACCTGGAGCACGGTGGCGACCGGCGGGTAGCCCGCGGCGATGACCGTGTACTCGCCCGACGACAGATCGATGAACCGGAAGGTGCCGTCCTGACCGGTGGTGAGGGTGTCCACGACATTGCCCGCCGCGTCGAGCAGCGTCACGCGCGCGTCTTCGACGGGCCGCCCGCCGCTGGCCCGCACGGTCCCGCGCAGGACGGCGCCGCCCGCGAGTTCGACGTCCTGGCGGGTCTCGCGGGACGCCTGCACCGAGACGGGCAGGGCCGCCGGACGGAAGGCGGGGGCGCTCGCGGCCAGCGTGTACTCGCCGGCCACCAGCTCGGTGATGACATAGCCGCCCTCGCGCCCGCTGCGGGTGCTCGCGACGACCTCTCCGCGCACGTCGGTGAGGGTCACCGCGGCGTCCCGTACGGGGGTGCCGTCGGCGGTGACCACACTGCCCGCCAGGCGCCCGGCGCCGCCGAGCACCACGTCGAGCTCCACGGGCCGCTCCCCGACGGTGACGGTGACCGCCTGCGGCTGGTGGCCGCCCGCGGCCGCGATCAGGACGAACGATCCCGAGCCCGGTGTGGCGAGCGCGTACCGCCCGTCGTCGCCGCTCGCGCCGCGGCCGATCTGCTGCCCGCCGACATCGATGAGGGTCAGGGCGGCGCGCGGCACCACCGTGCCGTCCGGGTGCTGCACGGTGCCGCATACGGGCACCCCGGCGGCGTGGGACGCACGGGCCTGCGGGACGGTCGCGGGCTCGGCCGTGGGAGCGTCCTGGGACGCTGCTGCGCTGGACAACAGGGGTGTCTCCTTGAGGAAGAAGGTGATCAGCATGCCGAGCACGAGCACCGGCACCAGGTAGAGGAAGACCCGCGGCATCGCGTCGGCGTACGCCTGGATGTAGCCGTCGCGCAGCGGCGCGGGCATCGCGTGGACGAGCTGCGGGGTGATGGCCTCGGGGTCGGGGAGGCCCGCCGAGGCCGGGATGCGCTCGGTGAGCGCGTCGGCGAGCCGGTCGGCGAAGAGCGTGCCGAAGATCGCGGCGCCGACGCTGCCGCCGATCTGCCGGAAGTAGTTGTTGGCGCTGGTGGCCGTGCCCAGGTCGGTGGGGCGCACCGCGTTCTGCACGGCGAGGATGAGCACCGGCATGACGAGGCCGACGCCCGCGCCGAGGACGGCCATCCAGATGCTGTAGTGCAGCCGGGGCGTGTCGGCTTCGAGCCGGGAGAGCAGCCACATGCCGACGACGGACAGGATGCCGCCGATGACCGGGTAGATCTTGTAGCGCCCGGTGTGGCTGATGAGCTGCCCGGAGAGGATGGAGGCGCCGACGACACCGCCCATCATCGGCAGCATGAGCAGTCCGGACTCGGTGGCGCTCGCGCCGTCGACCATCTGGAGGAAGGTCGGCAGATAGCTGGCCGCTCCGAAGAGTGCGACCCCGACGACCATGCCGACGACGGCGGTGACGTTGAAGACCGGGTCGCGGAACAGGCGCAGCGGGATGATCGGTTCTGCGGCGAAGCGTTCGGCGACGACGAAGAGCACGATCGAGGCGACCGCCCCGCCCGCGAGCCCCAGGATGACGCGCGAGCCCCACTCGTACTCGGTGCCGCCCCAACTGGTCAGCAGCACGAGGCAGGTGGACGCGGAGGTGAGCAACAGCGCGCCGAGCACGTCCAGTCGGGCCTTGGCCGCGGGCTTGGGCAGCTTGAGGACGAAGCTGACGACGGCGAGGGTGACGAGCCCGAAGGGCACGTTGAAGTAGAAGCACCAGCGCCAGGTCACGTGATCGGTGAAGAACCCGCCGAGCAGGGGTCCCGCGACCGACGCGAGGCCGAAGGCGGCGCCGATGAGGCCCATGTAGCGGCCGCGTTCGCGTGGCGGCACGATGTCCGCGATGATCGCCTGTACGCCGATCATGAGGCCGCCCGCGCCGATGCCCTGGATGGCGCGGAAGGCGATGAGCTGGTCCATCGTCCGCGACCAACCGGCAAGCGCGGAGCCGACGATGAAGATGATGATCGCGAACTGGAAGACGCCCTTGCGCCCGAAGAGGTCCCCGAGCTTGCCGTAGATGGGAAGACCGACCGTGGACGTCAGGAGGTAGGCGGTGATCGCCCAGGACATCTTGTCCAGGCCGTGCAGCTCACCGACGATCTTCGGGAGCGCGGTGGCGACGATCATCTGCTCCAGGGCGGCGAGCAGCAGCGCGAGCATGAGCCCGACGAAGACCATCCGGACGCGGGCGGGACTGAGTCCGTCCGTCGCCGATCCGTGCCGCCCCGGCGGTGGCGGCTCGCGGGGGCCGTCGGGCGCCGCGAGCGCCACCGGTTCCCCCAGTTCGGCGCCCTTCACCAGCGTCGTACCGCCCACGTCCTGCTCCCCTCGTCGCACCTGCGCCGCACATTTCTCGCATTACGCGACAACTGCGAGCAAGCGCGACGAGTTGCCCCTTCGCGGGGTCCGGCGCACGTATGCGCCGGTGGGAGCCCTACGCCGTACAAGTGACCCGAACAGAAAACCACTCGAAACGGTGAGCGTGACAACAACCCTGATGGGCTACCGGAGTTGAGGCCCGGTCAGCCGCGGTCCTACTTCTCGACCTGCCCCGCGAGCTTGCCGAGCACCTCGTCGTAGATGCGCCCGAGACCCTTGGGGGCGAAGGTCTTCTCGAAGAAGCCGCCGACGCCGCCGGCGCCGTTCCACACGGTGGAGACGACCACGCGCGACTTGCCCTCGCCCGCCGGGGTCACGGTCCAGGTGGTGACCATGGAGGAGTTGCGGTCCTTCTCGACGAGCTGACCGTCGGTCGGCTCGGAGACGTCGAGGAGGCAGTCGCGGATCCGCTTGCTGGTCGCCTGGAGCTTCCAGTGGACGAGCGTCCCGTCGCCGTCGCCGCCCTCGCGCACCTCGTACTCGCTGAAGTGCTCCGACAGGATCTTCGGGCGCACGTTCGCGTAGTCGGCGAGTGCGTCGAAGACGTCCTCCGGCCGCGCCGCGATGATCCGCTCCGTGGTCGCCTCGACCTGCGCCATGGCACTTCCTCCAGCACTCGGTTGTTCGGGGTGTGGTTCGCGGAAAGCCAACCACCCTGCGTACCGGGCCCTCAAATCGGGGTCACCGGGGTACCGGGTCGCGCGATCAAGGGAACGTATGTTCTATTCTGTGGTCAGTGCTACCGAGGAGGCGTCATGCGCTGGGAGAACCTCGCCGACGGTCCGGCACGGGGTGTCGCGGATGCCGCGCTGTTCGGCGCGGACGCGGTCACGACCCGGACCTTCGACACACCTGAATTCGCGGGAATCACCTTCCACGAGATCCGGGCGAGAACGATCGTGAACCGGGTGCCGGGAGCCTCGCGGATGCCGTTCGAGTGGACGGTCAATCCCTACCGGGGCTGCTCGCACGCGTGCGTGTACTGCTTCGCGCGCAAGACCCACAGCTATCTGGACCTGGACACGGGGCTCGGCTTCGACAGCCAGATCGTGGTCAAGGTCAACGCCCCCGAACTGCTGCGCCGCCAGCTCGCATCGCCCCGCTGGCACGGCGAGCACATCGCGATGGGCACGAACGTCGACTGCTACCAGCGGGCCGAGGGGCGCTACGGCCTGATGCCCGGCATCATCGCCGCCCTGCGCGATCGCGCAAACCCCTTCTCCATCCTCACCAAGGGCACGCTGATCCTGCGCGACCTCGACCTCCTGAAGCAGGCCGCCGCCGTCACCGACGTCGGGGTCTCCGTGTCCGTCGGCTTCGTCGACCGAGAGCTGTGGCGCACCGTGGAGCCGGGCACGCCGGCCCCGGAACGGCGGCTCGACGCCGTACGGACGCTGACCGGGCACGGCATCGGGTGCGGCGTCCTCATGGCGCCCGTGATCCCGTTCCTCGGGGACAGGCCCGAGCAGCTGCGGGCGACCGTGCGGGCCGTCGCGGCCTCGGGGGCCACCTCCGTGACACCGCTCGTGCTGCATCTGCGACCCGGCGCACGCGAGTGGTTCATGGCCTGGCTGGAACGGCACCATCCGTATCTGGTGCGGCGCTACGAGCGGCTGTACGCGGAAGGGGCGTACGCACCCAAGTGGTACCAGCGCCGGATCACGCGGCAAGTCCACGAGCTGGCCGAGGAGTTCGGCATCGGGCCCGCGCGCGGGTGCCGCCCGCCGTGTCCGTGTACCGGAGCAGGCCGAGGCCTCGTCCGCCTCGCCCGCCGCACCCGGCGGCACCCAGCTCACCCTCCTGTGAGGGTTCAACACCTCATATCCGCAGGGCAATTGTCAGAGGCATGGTCCAGGATGGAGACATGAGCCGACTCACCCACATCAACGCCCCCAACGGCGTCTTCCCCGCCGCCCAGTACACGCACGTGGTCATGGGGACGGGCCGCTTCGTGGCGATCTCCGGTCAGCTCTCCCTGGACAAGGACGGCGAACTCGTCGGCGAGGAGGACCCGGCGACGCAGGCGCGGCAGGTGTTCGACAATTTGTGGCACTGCCTAGTGGCCGCGGGCGGCAGCTTCCGGGACGTCGTGAAACTGACGTACTTCGTCACGGACATGGCCTATATGGCCGACATCCGGGCCGCGCGGGACACGTACATGGACCCCGAGCACCTGCCCGCATCCTCCGCGGTCCAGGTCTGCGCACTGGTCTCGCCGAAGTTCCTGATGGAGATAGAGGCATACGCCGTTCTGTGATCCCGCCGGGCCGGGTTGCGCGATCCGCCCGGCCGGGAGGCTAGGCGGGCAGCCGGGCCAGGGCCGCGGACGCCGCCGCCGCGAGCCGCGGGAAGCCGCACGCCTGCGTCAGGACGGGCCTGGCCCGCGGGTCCCCCAGCGCCCCGAGGCCCTCCACGCAGGCAAGCGCGATCTTCCCGTACGGATCGTGCGGGGCGAGCCTGCGCCCCAGGGTGGTGATCAGGGCGGGCGCCGATTCGGGCGCGCGCAGTTCGGTGAGCAGACGCACCGGATGCAGGGCGTAGGCAATCCGCAGCTCATTGGTGGCCAGGGCGGCTGCCGCTCGTGCCGTACGCGGGTCGCGCAGCCTGGCCAGGGCGTAGGCGGCGGCAGCGCACCGCGAGGGATCCCGGTGGTTCAGCAGCAGCACCAGGGCCTCGAAGGCCCGGCGGTCCCCCGCGGTGCCGAGCCTGACCGCCGCCAGTTCCCGCGCCCACAGAGGCTGGCCCGCGCCGACGAGCACCTCCGCGAGTTCCTCCACATCGCCGGTCGCGACCAGCCTCTCGTAACTCTCCGAGACCCCTGCCTCGCGGCGTAAGCGTTCCGTCACCGTGCGCAACTCCACGTCCATGCGGGGAGCCTATCCGCGATGCAGATCACAAACCCCGGGGACTGGCGCGCTCGTTACTCGCCGGTTAATCTCAAGTGAGCGGGGCACACTCCTCGTCAGCAGTTTTTTCCCTCGCAGCGGCCTGGTGACGCAGCCGGTGCGAGTGCTTGTCGGTTCGGTGCTTCGAGCACCTCAGCTCCATCCAGTACGACGCGGCTCCGGGACAGAGCCGGTCGACTCCTCACGGGCGTGCGCGTTTCGCCGCCCGGTCACGACACGCAGCAGCTCCCCCTCCGTACGCCGCGCCGCCGTCGCCGCGCACCGCGTGCACCCCTCAGTCGTCACTCACTTCCTGGAGTCCACCCATGGACACTCCCTTGAACACTGTCGCCGTGATCGGTCTCGGCACGATGGGCACCGGCATCGCCGAGGTCCTGGCCCGCGCGGGACGCGAGGTCATCGGCATCGACATCAGCGAGGCCGCGGGCGCCCAGGCGGTGTCCGCCATCGAGGCGTCGACCGCGCGAGCCGTGCGCCGCGAGCAGCTCACCGAGGACGAGCGGCGTGACGCGCTCGCCCGCGTCCGTACGTTCACCGACCTCCAGGCGGCGGCCGACGCCGACCTGGTGATCGAGGTCGCCCCCGAGTCGTACGAGATCAAGCAGCAGCTCATCCGGGAACTCGACGACGTCGTGCGCCCCGGCACGATCATCGCGACCGGCACGAACGCGCTGTCCGTGACCCGTCTGGCCGCCGAGTCGCAGCGCCCCGAGCGGGTGCTCGGCCTGCACTTCTTCAACCCGGCCCCCGCGATGAAGCTGGTCGAGGTGGTCTCCTCCGTGCTGACCGCGCCCGCGGCGGTCGCCTCCGTCACCGACCTGGCGTACGCGCTGGGCAAGGAGCCCGTCGCGGTCGGCGACCGGCCCGGATTCGTCGCCGACGGCCTGCTCTTCGGCTACCTCAACCAGGCAGCGGCGATGTACGAGGCCAAGTACGCCTCCCGCGAGGACATCGACGCCGCGATGCGCCTGGGCTGCGGCCT